>JAQSXQ010000462.1 GCA_029256565.1 Mycobacterium sp. | reverse complement strand
GACTTCTGGAGGTGACCGAATGGGTGCTCTGCAACCCTGGCATTGGTTGATCGTTATCGCAGTCTTCGTGCTGCTGTTCGGCGCCAAGAAGCTGCCGGACGCTGCGCGTTCGCTGGGCAAGTCGATGCGGATCTTCAAGTCGGAGATCAAGGAGATGCAGGCGGACGGCAAGTCCGACTCTGCGTCATCCGACGCTGCGCCCGCCACGCCGATCGCCTCCGAGCGCGTCGTCGACCCGGCGCCCGCCGCCGGGGCGACTCCGGCGTCCGAGCAGCCCGACAAGCGCACGGCCTGACGCACGCCTTCACCGGCCGCGACGACTCGTCGCGTCCCTAGTCGGCGTCTTCATTCGATCCCGTGCGTACTCCTGGAATCCTCAAGCGGCTGGACCCGCGCCGTCGGCGCGCGCGGGCCAATCCCGACGGCACCATGTCGCTCGTCGACCACCTGGCCGAGCTGCGCAACCGGCTGCTGATCGCCGCCGCGGCCGTCGTCTTCACCACGATCCTCGGCTTCTTCTGGTACACCCACGGCGTCTTCGGCACCCCGAGTCTGGGTGACTGGCTCCGGCAGCCCTACTGTGCGCTGCCCGAATCGGCGCGCGCGACGATCGCACCCGACGGGCAGTGTCGCCTGCTCGCCACCGCCCCGTTCGACCAGTTCATGTTGCGGTTGAAGGTTTCGTTGACCGCGGGCGTGGTACTGGCCTGCCCGGTGTGGCTGTATCAGTTGTGGGGATTCATCACGCCCGGGCTCTACAAGAAGGAGCGCCGCTTCGCCTCGGTGTTCGTCGCGTTCGGCGCCGCGCTGTTCATGACGGGCGCAGTGCTCGCCTACGTCGTGCTGTCCAAGGCGTTGGACTTCCTGCTCACCGTCGGTAGCGACGTGCAGGTCACCGCCCTGTCGGGCGATCAGTACTTCGGCTTCCTGATCAACCTGCTGCTGGTTTTCGGGATCAGCTTCGAGTTCCCGCTGCTGATCATCATGCTCAACCTCGTCGGCGTGCTGACCTACGAGCGACTCAAGGCGTGGCGACGCGGGCTGATCTTCGGGCTCTTCGTGTTCGCGGCGTTCTTCACACCCGGGTCGGATCCGTTCTCGATGCTGGCCCTGGCCGGCGCGCTGACCGTCCTGCTCGAGTTCGCCATCCAGGTGGCGCGTTTCAACGACCGGCGCAAGGCCAAGCGGGCCGCCAACGAGGCCGTGCCCGACGATCAGGCCGCCCCGATCGGCCCGGTCGAGGACGTCGAGGCTCCGTCCGCCGTGCCGACACCTTCCCGGGTGAGCGTCGATGACCAAGCCACCTGAGCCGTTCGGCGGTGAGCTGGCCAAGTTCGCCAAGGAGATGCCGTTCGCGCTCGACGCCTTCCAGATCGACGGGTGCCGCGCGCTGGAGAGCGGACACGGCGTGCTGGTGTGCGCACCGACCGGCGCAGGCAAGACGGTGGTGGGTGAGTTCGCCGTACACCTCGCGCTCGCGGCAGGCCGGAAGTGCTTCTACACCACGCCGATCAAGGCCCTGAGCAACCAGAAGCACGCCGACCTGGTCCGCCGCTACGGTGCCCAACGCGTCGGTCTGCTGACCGGCGACCAGTCCATCAACGGCGATGCCGACGTGGTGGTGATGACCACCGAAGTGCTGCGCAACATGCTCTACGCCAACTCGACTGCGCTGTACGGCCTCTCCCACGTCGTGATGGACGAGGTGCACTTCCTCGCCGACCGGATGCGTGGGGCGGTGTGGGAGGAGGTCATCCTGCACCTGCCCGAGGAGGTGCGGCTGGTCAGCCTCTCGGCGACGGTGAGCAATGCCGAGGAGTTCGGCGGCTGGATCCAGACCGTCCGCGGTGACACCACCGTCGTCGTCGACGAGCACCGCCCCGTTCCGCTGTGGCAGCACATGCTGGTCGGCAAGCGGCTGTTCGACCTGTTCGAGGGCGGGCAGGCCCGCCCCGGCAAGCCGCAGGTCGACCGTGAGTTGTTGCGGCACATCGCTTTGCGCCGGGAGTCGGACCGGCTCTCGGACTGGGAGCCCCGAGGCCGCGGCCGGGGGCGCCGCGACCAGGGTGGCGGCCGACCGACCATCTACCGCCCGCCCGCGCGCCCCGACGTCATCGCCACGCTCGACCGGGAGGGGCTGCTACCCGCGATCACGTTCGTGTTCTCGCGGGTCGGGTGCGACGCGGCGGTCAAGCAGTGCCTGCGGTCACCGCTGCGGCTCACCAACGACGCGGAGCGGGCGCGGATCGCCGAGGTCATCGACCGGCGATGCGCGGACCTCGCCGAGGTCGACCTCGTCGTGCTCGGCTACCACGAATGGCGCGAGGGGCTGCTGCGCGGTCTGGCCGCCCATCACGCCGGCATGCTTCCGGTCTTCCGGCACACCGTCGAGGAACTCTTCACCGCCGGTCTGGTCAGGGCGGTGTTCGCCACCGAGACACTGGCTCTCGGCATCAACATGCCTGCCCGCACCGTCGTGCTCGAGCGCCTGGTCAAGTACAACGGCGAGCAGCATGCGCCGTTGACGCCGGGGGAGTACACCCAGCTGACGGGCCGGGCGGGCAGGCGCGGCATCGACGTCGAGGGTCACGCGGTGGTGCTGTGGCAACCCAACGACACCAGCGTCGACCCGGCCGACGTCGCGGGACTGGCGTCCACCCGTACGTTCCCGCTGCGCAGTTCCTTTGCGCCGTCGTACAACATGACCATCAACCTGCTGGGGCACATGGGACCGGCGCAGGCGCGCAGCCTGCTCGAGCGGTCGTTCGCCCAGTTCCAGGCCGACCGGTCGGTGGTGGGTCTGGTGCGCGGCGTCGCCCGCGGCGAGCGGATGCTCGACGAGATCGCCGCCGAACTCGGCGGCCGGGACGCGCCCATCCTGGAGTACGCGCGGTTGCGCGCGGCGGTGGCGGCACGCGAACGGGCACAGTCGCGGTCGTCGCGGCTGCAGCGCCGCAAGGCCACCAACGATGCGCTCACGTCACTGCGCCGCGGGGACATCATCGCGATCGGGCAGGGCAAGCGCAGCGGGATCGCCGTAGTCCTCGAGCCGGCCGCCGACGCCGACGACCCGCGCCCGCTGGTGCTCACCGAAGAGCGTTGGGCGGGCCGCATTTCGTCGGCGGACTTCACCGGCGCCTCGGCGAAGCTCGGGACCATGACGTTGCCCAAGCGCGTCGAGCACAGGCAGCCGAAGGTTCGGCGGGACCTGGCCTCGGCGCTGCGCAACGCGGCCGCCGGACTGGATCTGCCCTCGCGCAGGCGCCGTCGCGACGCGGTGGCCGAACCCGACGTCGACCCGGAGGTGGCGCGGCTGCGCGACGAGGTCCG
>JAQSXQ010000461.1 GCA_029256565.1 Mycobacterium sp. | reverse complement strand
GCCTCGGGCACGGTCCGCACGCTGTGGTCGATGTGAATGTTGGCGTCCCACAGGGGATACCAGAGCAGTTCGGCGACCTGGGTGACGACGTCGCGCGGCATGTTGTCGTGCACGAGTGTCAGGTCCAGGTCGGAGTACGGCAGGAACTCGCCGCGACCGAGCCCGCCGGTGGCGACGATGGCGAACCCACTGGTGGGCGTGATGCCGATCTCGGCGGCCTTGGTGGTGAGCCAGAACTCGTGCAGGTCGAGCAGCGCGTTGCGCAGCGCACCCGAATCCAATTGCCGGGCACCGCCACCCAGGAGCTGCGCGGCGGCCTTGGCCAGATCGGTGGCCGGACGCGAAGATCCCGCCGGCGGAGCCTCCCAACGAGAGGCTCCGGCGGCGGGATCTGGTGGTGTCTGCTTCGTCATCTCGGTCCTTCCCCGGACGTGCTGTCGTGTGTCGATGAGTGCGCGTCCGGGAGACGACGCTTCAGATCACGGTCGCATCAAATGGCGTCGGTTCCCCGCTCACCGGTGCGTACCCGCACGACGGTGTCCACGGAACTGACCCAGACCTTCCCGTCACCGATCTTGCCGGTGCGGGCGGCCTGGACGATGACGTCCACCACCTTGTCGACGGCGGAGTCGTCCACCAGCACCTCGACCCTGACCTTCGGGACGAAGTCGACCGAGTACTCCGCGCCGCGGTAGACCTCGGTGTGGCCCTTCTGACGCCCGTAACCCTGGACCTCACTGACGGTCATGCCGAGGATGCCGGTCTGCTCGAGGCCCGTCTTGACGTCTTCGAGCGTGAACGGCTTGACGATCGCTGTGATCAGCTTCATTTAGTCGATCCCTTCCGGGTCACTTTGGGGGTCATCGTGAATACTTCCCGATCAAGCGAGTTCATAAGCAGTTTCCGCATGCTCGGTCTCGTCGATGCCGGTGTCCTCGTCCTCGCGGGTGACCCGCCAGCCCAGGGGCTTGACGATGAAGGCGATGATCACGGTCATGATGCCCGTGAAGATCACGGCAACCAGCGCGATCACGATCTGCACGACCAGCTGCTTGTAGTCACCACCGTAGAACAGGCCGGCCGGCTCCTCGGTCGAGTAGGCCAGGAAGCCGATTCCGACGGTGCCCCACAGGCCTGCGACCAGGTGGACGCCGACGACGTCGAGCGAATCGTCGTAGCCGAACTTGTATTTCAGTCCGATGGCCAACGCCGACAGCACACCGGCGACCGCACCGAGGATCAGCGAGCCGACCGGGGTGAGCGCGCCACACGCCGGGGTGATGGCCACCAGGCCCGCGACGACACCCGATGCGGCGCCCACGCTGGTGGCGTGTCCGTCGCGGATGCGTTCGACCACGAGCCACGACAGCATTGCGGCGGCAGTGGCGGCGGTCGTGTTGATCCACACCTGGCCGGCGATCATGTCTGCGGCGCCCTCGGATCCGACGTTGAAGCCGAACCAGCCGAACCACAGGATGGCTGCACCGAGCATCACGAACGGGATGTTGTGCGGACGGAATGCGGTCTTGCCGAATCCGGCGCGCTTGCCCAGCAGCACGGCGAGGACGAGTGCGGCCATGCCTGCGTTGATGTGCACGACGGTGCCACCGGCGAAGTCGATGGGGGCCACGTTGGCAGCACCCTCCTCGTCGACGCCGAACAACTTCGCCGCGATGCCGCCTTCGGATGCCGACAGCAGGCCGCCGCCCCAAACCATGTGCGACAGCGGGAAGTACACCAGGGTGACCCAGATGCCGCCGAACAGCATCCACGTACCGAACTTCATGCGCTCGGCGACGGCGCCGCTGATGAGCGCGACGGTGATGACCGCGAAGGTCAGCTGGAACGCCGCCCACACGATGGCGGGGACGGTGCCGAAGCCGCCGAGCACGAAGCCCGTTGCGCCGTCGGCGAGTTCCTTGGTCTCGAGCAGCTGGCTCAGGCCGAACAGCGCGAAGGGATCGGCGATGATGCCGCCGATGTCGTTGGCTCCGGTGTGCCCGTTGGAGAAGGACATCGAGTAGCCCCACAGCACGTAGATGACGCTGACCAGGCCGAGTGAGCCGAACGACATCATCATCATGTTCAGGACGGACTTCTGGCGCGACAGGCCGCCGTAGAAGAACGCCAGGCCCGGTGTCATGAACAACACCAGTGCGGCCGAGGTGAGTACCCAGGCGGTGTCGCCGGAACTCAGCCCGTCTGGGCCGAACGGCAAGAACGCATCGTCGGGTAAGGCTAAGACCACTTTGTGTGAACCTCCTTGGGAAGTGCGCCGAGGTGAATCGGCCTCCCGATGAGAGTCGTGGTCACTGGTTTCATCCGTGGTTCACAGGTGTTTCGCACGCGTGAACGGATCGGCCCCCGGTGTTACACCTGTGTTTCCCGCTGGGATTTGCTACGAGCGGACCGGATTCGAGCGCCAGTTAGCCGAGCAGAGCGTCGACGAACGCACCCGGCTCGAACGGCGCCAGATCATCGGGCCCCTCGCCAAGTCCGACGAGCTTCACGGGTACTCCGAGTTCCTGCTGGACCCGGAACACGATGCCGCCCTTCGCGGTGCCGTCGAGCTTGGTCAGCACGACACCCGTGATCTCGACGACCTCGGCGAAGACACGCGCTTGCGGCAGCCCGTTCTGACCGATCGTCGCGTCGAGCACCAGCAGCACCTCGTCGACGGCGGCCCGCTTGGTCACGACACGCTTGACCTTGCCCAGTTCGTCCATCAGCCCGGTCTTGGTGTGCAGGCGGCCCGCCGTGTCGATGACGACGACGTCCGCGCCCGTCGCGATGCCCTTGTCGACGGCGTCGAACGCGACCGACGCCGGGTCGGCACCCTCGGGTCCGCGGACCACCTCGGCGCCGACGCGGGACGCCCAGCTCTGCAGCTGGTCGGCGGCCGCGGCGCGGAAGGTGTCCGCCGCGCCGAGCACGACGCGGCGCCCGTCGGAGACCAGCACGCGGGCGAGCTTGCCGACGGTGGTGGTCTTGCCGGTGCCGTTGACGCCGACGACCAGCAGAACCGACGGCTTGTCGTCGTGCGGCAGCGCCCGGATCGAGCGGTCCATGTCCGGATACAGCTCACCGACGAGCACCTCGCGCAGCACGGCCCTGGCGTCTGCCTCGGTGCGGACGTTGCTGCTGGCCATCTTGACGCGCAGCGCCGCCACGACGCGTTCGGTGACGACCGGCCCGAGGTCGGCGATCAGCAGGACGTCTTCGATGTCCTCCCACGACTGTTCGTCGAGGTCACCGCCGCCGAGCAGACCGAGCATGCTGCGCCCCAGGGCGCCTTGGGACTTCGCGAGCCTGCCGCGCAGGCGTTCGAGCCTGCC
>JAQSXQ010000460.1 GCA_029256565.1 Mycobacterium sp. | reverse complement strand
GCGTAGCGGTCCCTGATCGCCTTCTCTTCGTCGGTCTTGGGATGGCCGGGATAGTCCGGCAGGTCGTAGCCCTTGGCCTTGAGTTCCTTGATGGCGGCGAGCAGCTGCGGCACCGATGCGCTGATGTTCGGCAACTTGATGATGTTCGTCTCGGGGTTCTGCGTCAGGTCGCCGAGTTCGGCCAGGTTGTTCGGCACCCGCTGGTCCTCGGGCAGGAGATCGCTGAATTCGGCGAGTATGCGCGCGGCGACCGAGATGTCGCTCGTCTTCACGTCGATGCCCGCGGCGTCGGCGAAGGTTCGGATCACCGGAAGGAAGGCATACGTCGCGAGCAACGGCGCCTCGTCGGTGAGCGTGTAGATGATGCTCGGCTGCTTGTCACCCATGGTCATTCTCCCGGCGTCCAGTCGGTGGTCTCGTGCACTCCGCGACCCTAGGAATCGCGTCGAATACGAACCTACGCGTTCGTCACCGATCGGTCAGAGGGTCCCCCGGTGGCCGAGAACCCGCTGGCACCACCGCGAGGTCGTGAGCTACGCTTATCAGCGGTCATGAGTGCCAGCGTCAAGCCCCGGCTCGCTGGCCGGCAACCCTCCAACCGCGGTGGGGTGCCCCGGGTGATTGACCAGGTTGGGTAGCCGTCTGCGAAGAGCATGACAGTCGGCCACACGGCAAGCGCGGGTCCGCATCCACGGGCCCCGAAGACAGGGACACCTGGAGGCCCATCATGTGTCGTCATTCGTAGACCCCTCGTGCGCGCTTCGTGCTGCGCTGACTCTTGATTCGACTCCCCTCACGTAGGAGCAGACCGACATGTCCACACCCGTTGAAGACCCCACTGCGAATTGGTCGTTCGAGACCAAGCAGGTGCACGCCGGCCAGACCCCGGACATCGCGACCAACGCACGTGCCCTGCCGATCTACCAGACGACGTCGTACACGTTCGACGACACCGCGCACGCCGCGGCGCTGTTCGGCCTCGAGGTCCCCGGCAACATCTACACCCGCATCGGCAACCCGACCACCGACGTCGTCGAGCAGCGCATCGCCGCACTCGAAGGCGGTGTCGCAGCGCTGTTCCTGTCGTCCGGCCAGGCCGCGGAGACCTTCGCCATCCTGAACCTCGCAGGAACCGGCGACCACATCGTGTCCAGCCCGCGGCTCTACGGCGGCACGTACAACCTGTTCCACTACTCGCTGCCCAAGCTCGGCATCGAGGTCAGCTTCGTCGAGGATCCCGACGACCTCGAGTCATGGCGCGCCGCAGTCCGGCCGAACACCAAGGCGTTCTTCGCCGAGACGATCTCGAACCCGCAGATCGACGTGCTCGACATCCCGGGCGTCTCAGCTGTGGCGCACGACAGCGGCGTACCGCTGATCGTCGACAACACCATCGCCACGCCGTACCTCATCCAGCCGCTCGCGCTCGGCGCCGACATCGTGGTGCATTCGGCGACCAAGTACCTCGGCGGTCACGGGTCGGCGATCGCCGGCGTGATCGTCGACGGCGGCACGTTCGACTGGACCCAGGGCAGGCATCCCGGCTTCACGACGCCGGACCCCAGCTACCACGGCGTGGTGTTCGCCGAACTCGGCCCGCCCGCCTACGCGCTCAAGGCCCGCGTGCAACTGCTGCGCGACTTCGGCTCGTCGGCCGCGCCGTTCAACGCGTTCCTGATCGCCCAGGGCCTCGAGACGCTGAGCCTGCGAATGGAGCGGCACGTCGCCAACGCGCAGCGGGTCGCCGAATTCCTCGCCGAACGCGACGACGTCGTGTCGGTGAACTACGCGGGGCTGCCCTCGTCACCGTGGTACGAGCTGGGCCGCAAGATCGCCCCCAAGGGCACCGGCGCGGTCCTCGCCTTCGAGCTGGGCGGCGGCGTCGAGGCGGGCAAGGCGTTCGTCAACGCGCTGAGCCTGCACAGCCACGTCGCCAACATCGGCGACGTCCGCTCGCTGGTCATCCATCCCGCGTCGACCACGCACGCGCAGCTCTCCCCCGAGGAGCAGATTGCGACGGGCGTGACGCCAGGGTTGGTGCGGCTCGCCGTCGGCATCGAGGGGATCGACGACATCCTCGCCGACCTCGAGCAGGGTTTCGCCGCCGCCAAGGTGTTCGGGGGCGCGTCGAGCACGGTGGCATCGGTGTGACCGTTCTCGACGAGAGCCGGGCGCTCGTGACCGGCGACCTGCCCGCAGAGGACGAGATCGGCGTGGTCGAGATCGGCGCGCTGACCCTCGAGAGCGGCGTCGTCCTCGACGACGTGTCCATCGCCGTGCAGCGGTGGGGCGAGTTGTCGCCCGAACGCGACAACGTCGTCATGGTGCTGCACGCGCTCACCGGCGACTCGCACGTGACCGGCCCCGCGGGACCAGACCATCCCACCCCGGGCTGGTGGGACGGCGTCGCCGGGCCGGGCGCACCGATCGACACCGACAGGTGGTGCGCCGTCTCGACCAACGTGCTGGGCGGCTGCCGCGGCTCGACCGGCCCGAGTTCCATTGCGCCCGACGGCAAGCCGTGGGGTTCCCGATTCCCCGCGATCACCGTGCGCGACCAGGTGCAGGCCGACATCGCCGCGCTGGCGGCGCTGGGCATCACCCGCGTTGCCGCGGTCGTGGGAGGGTCCATGGGCGGTGCCCGCGCCATCGAGTGGATCGTGGGTCATCCCGAAACCGTCGGCGCCGCACTGATCCTCGCCGTCGGGGCTCGTGCGACCGCCGATCAGATCGGCACGCAGAGCAGCCAGGTCTCGGCCATCAAGGCCGACCCCGACTGGCAGGGCGGCGACTACCACGGCACGGGCCGGGCGCCCTACACCGGCATGGACATCGCCCGGCGTTTCGCGCACCTCACCTACCGCGGCGAGGAAGAGCTCGACGAGCGGTTCCGCAACGACGGGCAGGTCGGCGAGAATCCCACCGAGGGTGGGCGTTACGCCGTGCAGAGTTATCTCGAGTACCAGGGCGGCAAGCTCGCCGCACGCTTCGATCCTGGCACCTACGTCGCGCTGTCGGATGCGTTGAGCAGTCACGACGTCGGGCGCGGCCGGGGCGGGGTCGAGGCTGCGCTCGCCGCATGCGAGGTGCCCGTGGTCGTCGGTGGCATCACCACAGACCGGCTGTATCCCATTCGCCTGCAACGGGAACTGGCCGATCTACTGCCCGGGTGCGTCGAACTCAACGTCGTCGAATCAGAGTTCGGGCACGACGGCTTCCTGGTCGAGACCGAGCAGGTCGGCAAGCTCATCCGGCGGACGCTGGAGCTGGCATCCGGGACGACTCAGAAGTGACCGAGTCCCAGGAACGGTCGCTGTCCTTCGGGTCGGCGGCCGCTGC
>JAQSXQ010000459.1 GCA_029256565.1 Mycobacterium sp. | reverse complement strand
CCGGGAACCTCGTCGAAGAGTTCGGCGCGGGGCCGTTGCTCGAGTACCGAGTCCGCACCCGAGAGCGACCCGTTGGTCTCGCCCACGTCCGGTGCGGCGGCGTCGACGTACACCAGGGCCTCGACGTTCGGGATGCCGGCGGCCGCCTCGGTGATCACCGCGCCACCGTAGGAATGCCCGACCAGGACGATCGGCCCTTCGATGGACCGGAGGAACGAGGCGACCGACGCGGCGTCGGACGTGAGGCCCTGCAGGGGGTTCGAGATGGCGCGGACGTCGTATCCGTCGTCGCGCAGGGCGGCGACCTCGCCGTCCCAGCTCGAGGTGTCAGCCCAGGCTCCGTGGACCAGCACGACCGTGGGTCGCTGGTTCACGGGCAGCGGAGCGGCCTGCGACGTCGCGTCGTAGGCGAGCAGCGCCGCGGTGGCCACCAGAGCGGCACCCGCCACGACCGCGACCACGGCCAGTACCGGTTTGAACGCTGCGTACACGAGGTGCCCTTCGTCGACGGGGATGTCTACGAATGACCCTTCATCACGACGGCTTCGATCACATTGCCGCTGGTGAGAACGCCGACTACCGGCTAGCTGCTAGATGGCCAGTCGTCGGTCGTCGACGCCGCGCCATGCGTCGACCGCGTCCTGCAGGGGCATGCCGAGCGCGTTGCAGAGACCGATGACCGTGCCGAAACTCGGGCTCGGCATCCTGCCGACCTCGATCTTGCGCAGCGTCTCGGGTGAGATGCCGGCGTTTCGAGCGATCACGTCCGGATCGCGGCCCGCCCGCGCGGTCCTGATCAGCGCGCCGAGTCGCTGACCGGCCTTCACCTGCTCGGGACTCAGGGGGACGCGCACCATGCGGGCCAGCATAGCCGGTATTCAAATACCGTCTTCTGGTAGCGTCGCGGCGGTATAAGAATACCGAGCGTGGAGGTTCTCGTGATCGAACTCAAGACTGCTGCCGAGATCGACAAGATGGCGGTGACAGGCGCATTCGTCGCCGAGACGCTGGCCACCCTGTCGGCCGAGGCGCAGCCGGGGGTGAACCTGATGCAGCTCGAGCACCATGCGCGCAAGCTCGTCGAGGACCGCGGCGCGGAGTCGTGCTACTGGGATTACGCGCCGTCGTTCGGCCGCGGCCCCTTCCGGAACGTCATCTGCCTGTCGGTCAACGATGCCGTCCTGCACGGCATGCCGCGGGATCACGTGCTGCGCGATGGCGACGTGTTGAGCCTTGACTTCGCCGTGTCGATCGACGGCTGGGTGGCCGATTCCGCGGTCACGGTCATCGTGGGCGATCACCCCGACCCCGAGGACGTGGCGCTGGTCGACTCGACGCGGCGAGCCCTCGACGCCGGCATCGCCGCGGCAGTTCCGGGTGGGCGCCTCGGTGACATCTCCGCTGCCATCGAGGGCGTTGCCGCAGAAGCCGGCTACCGCGTCAACGCCGAGTTCGGCGGCCACGGCCTGGGGCGCACCATGCACGAGGATCCACACGTCTCCAACCGGGGAAGGCGTGGCCGGGGATTGATCCTGCGATCCGGGATGACGCTCGCGCTCGAACCCTGGTGGGCACGCGGCAGCGACCGCCTGGTGATGGATTCCGACGGCTGGACCCTGCGCTCGGCAGACGGGTCGAAGACAGCCCACTCCGAACACACCATCGCGATCACCGAATCCGGCCCGCGCATCCTGACGCCGCTCAGCAGCGGGTCAGTGCCCTCGGGACGATGACGACTTCGTTGCGGGGTGGGATCACGCGGTCACGCGGGGCGCGCTGACCCGTCGACGAGTCGCCTGCGTTCGGATGCAGCAGTCGGTCGACGTACGAGGAACTCACTCGCGCCGTGCCCACCAGCAGGTCAGTGGCCGGACGCACTCTGTCCAACACCCCGTCGGCAATCCCGCCGATGTGGGCGCCAACGTCGATGATCGTCATGTCGCCTCCTCGTCTCGGGTTGTGTGGGCATGTGCTCAGCCAACGCATCCACTGCTAACTATTGCAAGCAAAACGCTTGCTGGTGGCTGCAATATGCCCGATCCGCGGTCTTTTAGGCCGGATGTGATGCAACCCACGCCCAGCCGTAGCCTGACTCGGGTGACGTCCGTCCGGTGGCGGGAGCGCAGTCGAGTCGTGCGGACGCTCCGGCTGTGGCGGACCCGAAAGCCCTCGACCTTCCGCGACAAGGTGCGCTACAAGATGCTGCGTGACCGCCGCGCGATCGTCGTGACGTTCGCGGACAAGGCGGCGGTGCGCGATCACGTCGCCGAAGCCGTCGGCGATCACTACCTGCCGCGCGCCTACGCCGTCGTGGCCGACCCCGAGGCACTGCGGGACCTCGATCTGCCGGACTCCTACGTGGTGAAGCCGACGCACGGCAGCGGAGCGGCCATCGTGGTCTCCCCGGCCGCCGACCGAGACGCCCGCCTACCGAGAGAGACCGACAGCTGGGTGTACTGCCACGTCCATCCCGAGCACGCACCACGCGAGGACGTCATCGCCATCGCAGCGGGTTGGGTTCGGCAGCTCTACGGGCAGGGCCCGAACCGCGAGTGGGTCTACGGGCGGGTGCCCCGCCAAGTCATCGTCGAGGAACTGCTGGCGGGCGCCGAGGGCGCCATCCCGGACGACTACAAGTTCTTCGTCTACCACGGGAAGTGCCACTTCGTTCAGGTCGACAGCGGCCGGTTCGCACGGCGTACCCAGGACTTCTTCACCGCCGAGTGGGAGCACCTGCCACTCACCGGCGGGCTGCCGTTGGCACGTCCGGAACCGCGTCGACCGGCGCGCCTTGGCGAGATGGTCGACGTCGCGGAGCGGCTCGGCGTCGATACCGACTTCGTCCGGGTGGACCTGTACGACGTCGACGGCCGCATCGTCTTCGGGGAGTTGACGAGCTTTCCGGCCGGCGGGGACAGCCCGTTCGACCCGGAGTCCTTCAACGCCGACTTCGGCCGACCGTGGACGGTCCCGCGCCGCTACCGGTGAGCTTGCCTAGCCCTCGTCGGACCCGTCGGCGGCATCGTCGCCTAGTGCCTGTGCACCGGGCGTGGCCGGGGTGGCAACCACCTCGTCCTCGTCGACGTTGGTGTCGGCGGGCGTGGGTTCTTGGGACGTCATCGCTGATCTCCTCGTGCGTTCGGGGTCAGGCTGTCCAGTACCCCCGCAGCACGCGCGGTAATCCCATTCTCATCGCCGAGATCGCGCTTCTGCCTCGAGGCTCAGCCGAGGTCCTTCTCCGCAGCCGCCAGCGCTGCGAATTCCTCGTCCGGCGAGTTCGCCACGACGTGGTGGCGGCTGTAGAAGCCGAAGT
The DNA here is from genome assembly GCA_029256565.1 of Mycobacterium sp. Classification (GTDB taxonomy): domain Bacteria; phylum Actinomycetota; class Actinomycetes; order Mycobacteriales; family Mycobacteriaceae; genus Mycobacterium. Next base: position 28 of record JAQSXQ010000459.1, on the reverse strand, counting down.
ACGCCATGAACAGGCCGAACACGACCAA
>JAQSXQ010000458.1 GCA_029256565.1 Mycobacterium sp. | reverse complement strand
GACGGGCAACAAGTCCCGCGCCGTCGCCGCTGCCCGCGAGGCCGGGCTGCCCGTACTGGCGTCCTCGGAGCCCTCGGCGTCGGTCGACGAGCTGGTCGCTGCCGCGGCCACCATGGAGTTCCCCCTGTTCGTCAAGGCGGTCTCCGGTGGAGGTGGGCGCGGCATGCGCCGTGTCGCCGACCCCGCAACGCTGCCCGAGGCGATCGAGGCGGCCAGCCGCGAGGCGGAATCGGCGTTCGGCGACCCGACTGTCTACCTGGAGCAGGCGGTGCTCAACCCCCGCCACATCGAGGTGCAGATCCTCGCCGACGCACGCGGCGAGGTGGTGCACCTCTTCGAGCGCGACTGCAGCGTGCAGCGGCGCCACCAGAAGGTGATCGAACTGGCGCCCGCGCCCAACCTCGGCGAGGAGTTGCGGCAGCGGATCTGCGGTGACGCCGTGGCCTTCGCGCGTCAGATCGGCTACTTCTGCGCCGGCACCGTCGAGTTCCTGCTCGACGAGCGCGGCAATCACGTATTCATCGAGTGCAATCCGCGAATTCAGGTGGAGCACACCGTTACCGAGGAGATCACCGACGTCGACCTGGTGGGCTCGCAGCTGCGGATCGCCGCGGGGGAGTCGCTGGCCGATCTGGGTCTGAGCCAGGACACGCTGCGGGTACGCGGAGCGGCCATGCAGTGCCGCATCACCACCGAGGACCCCGCCAACGGCTTCCGGCCCGACACCGGCCGCATCACCGGCTACCGTTCCCCGGGCGGCGCGGGCATCCGGCTGGACGGCGGCACCCACCTCGGCGCCGAGATCGGCGCCCACTTCGACTCCATGCTCGTCAAGTTGACCTGTCGCGGAAGGGATTTCACGACCGCCCAGGCGCGGGCCCGGCGCGCGCTGGCAGAGTTCCGCGTCCGCGGCGTGTCGACGAACATCCCGTTCCTGATGGCCGTCCTCGACGACCCCGACTTCCGTGCCGGCCGGGTCACGACGTCGTTCATCGACGACCGCCCGCAGCTGCTCACCTCGCACACGCCTGCCGACCGCGGCACCAAGATCCTCAACTTCCTCGCCGACGTGACGGTGAACAAGCCGCACGGCGAACGCCCGTCGACGGTCTACCCGCACGACAAGCTGCCGGTGTGCGATCTCGAGGCGCCGCCCGCGCCGGGGAGCAGGCAGCGGCTGATTCAGCTCGGCCCGCGGGGCTTCGCCGAATGGATGCGGGACACACCGGAACTCGGCATCACCGACACCACCTTCCGCGACGCGCACCAATCGCTGCTGGCCACCCGGGTCCGCTCCAACGGGCTGCTGATGGTGGCCCCGTTCGTGGCGCGGATGATGCCGCAGCTGCTGTCGATCGAATGTTGGGGCGGCGCAACGTACGACGTGGCACTGCGCTTCCTCAAGGAGGATCCGTGGGAGCGGCTCGCCGCGCTGCGCGAGGCGATCCCGAACATCTGCCTGCAGATGCTGTTGCGGGGCCGCAACACGGTCGGCTACACGCCGTACCCGGAGTCGGTGACGCACGCGTTCGTCGACGAGGCCACCCGCACCGGCATCGACGTGTTCCGGATCTTCGACGCACTCAACAACGTCGACTCCATGCGCCCCGCCATCGACGCCGTGCGCGAAACCGGCACTGCGGTGGCCGAAGTCGCGATGAGCTACACCGGTGACCTGTCCGATCCCGGCGAAACCCTCTACACGCTCGACTACTACCTGAAGCTGGCCGACCAGATCGTCGAGGCAGGCGCGCACGTCCTGGCGATCAAGGACATGGCCGGACTGCTGCGCCCGCCTGCCGCTGCCACGCTCGTGGCCGCGCTGCGCAGCCGGTTCGACCTGCCGGTGCACGTGCACACCCACGACACCCCCGGCGGTCAGCTCGCGACGTACCTCGCGGCCTGGCAGGCGGGCGCGTCCGCAGTCGACGGGGCGGCAGCACCGTTGGCGGGCACCACCAGTCAGCCTGCGCTGTCGTCGATCGTGGCGGCGACCGCACACACCGAGTACGACTCGGGTCTGTCGTTGGGCGCGGTCTGCGACCTCGAGCCCTACTGGGAGGCGCTGCGCAAGGTGTACGCGCCGTTCGAGGCAGGCCTGCCCGCCCCGACCGGACGGGTCTACACCCACGAGATCCCCGGCGGGCAGCTCAGCAACCTGCGCACCCAGGCCATCGCGCTGGGCCTCGGCGACCGCTTCGAGGACGTCGAGAACGCCTACGCCGGGGCCGACCGGATCCTGGGCAGGCTGGTGAAGGTCACCCCGTCGAGCAAGGTGGTGGGCGACCTCGCGCTGGCGCTGGTCGGTGCGGGCGTCAGCGCCGACGAGTTCGCCGAGGACCCACAGCGATTCGACATCCCGGACAGCGTGATCGGTTTCCTGCGAGGCGAACTCGGCGATCCGCCCGGCGGATGGCCCGAACCGCTGCGCAGCAGGGCGCTGGAGGGCAGGGCACCCGCCAAGGCCGTCACGGAGTTGTCGGCTGAGGACGAGAAGCTGCTCGCCGAGCCGGGGGTCGTTCGGCAGGCCACGCTGAACCGGCTGCTGTTCCCCGGGCCCACCAAGGAGTTCGAGGCCCATCGCGACCAGTACGGCGACACGTCGCGGCTCTCGGCCAACCAGTTCTTCTACGGTCTGCGCCACGGGGACGAGCACCGCGTCTACCTCGAACGCGGCGTCGAGTTGATCATCGGGCTCGAGGCCATCTCCGATCCCGACGAACGCGGTATGCGCACCGTCATGTGCCTGCTCAACGGTCAGCTCCGCCCCGTGGTGGTGCGCGACGAATCCATCGCCGCGGACGTGCCCGCCGCCGAGAAGGCCGACCGGTCCAACCCCGACCACGTCGCGGCCCCGTTCGCCGGCGTCGTCACCGTCGGCGTGGCCGAGGGCGACCGCGTCGACGCCGGACAGACGATCGCCACCATCGAGGCCATGAAGATGGAGGCGGCGATCACCGCACCGAAGGCAGGCAGCGTCGCGCGCGTTGCCGTCGCGGCCACCGCGCAGGTCGAGGGCGGTGATCTGCTGGTGGTGGTGACCTGACCCGCATCATCGCGGGCAGGTTCGGCGGACGGCGAATCACCGTGCCGCAGAACCGCTCTGGTACCCGCCCCACCACCGACCGCGTCCGGGAGTCGCTGTTCAACGTGCTCGCGGCCCGGATCGACTTCGACGGTCTGCACGTGCTCGACCTCTACGCCGGCTCCGGCGCGCTCGGCATCGAGGCGTTGTCGCGCGGCGCGGAGTCGGCGACGTTCGTCGAATCCGACCGCCGCGCCGGTGATGCCATCGCCGCGAACCTCGCCGAGCTGGGGGCCGAGGGCGCCACGGTGCGCCG
>JAQSXQ010000457.1 GCA_029256565.1 Mycobacterium sp. | reverse complement strand
ACCTGGCATGACGTCCACGTCCCCTGACGTGCCGGTTCGCCGCACCCCGGCAGACCTGGCCGACCGGCTGATCGACATCAAGCGGATCTATCACGAGCCCGACATCGAGCGGTTTCCGCGGGCTCGCGACGTGCTCGAACGGTTTCCCGACGCCGAGCGCGTTCGCATTCTCTCGCACCAGGCGATCCCCGGGCTCTACGGTAACGAGGGCAGTGCCGCGGACTGGGTCCGCAACAAGCGCGAGGTGCTGGTCCTCGGCGAGAAGAAGAGCCTCGCGGCGCGCCGCAACGAACGCTCGAGCGACTGGATCGCGCCGTCCACGGCGAACGGCTGCGCGATGGCCTGCTCGTACTGCTACGTGCCGCGACGCAAGGGCTACGCCAACCCGATCACGGTGTTCGCGAACATCGAGAAGATCACCGGCTACCTCGAACGCCACGCGAAGCGGCAGGGGCCCAAACTGGTTCCCAACCAGTGCGATCCGGTCGACTGGGTCTACGACATCGGTGAGAACAGCGACTGCTCGGCGGACGCGATGGTGTCCGACAACGTCCGCGACCTCGTCGACCTGTTCGCTCGAATCCCCAACGCCAAGGCGAGTTTCGCCACCAAGCTGGTCAACCGCGACCTGCTCGACTACGACCCGAGGGGCGGGACCCGCGTGCGGTTCAGCCTCATGCCGGAGCAGACGTCACGTCTGGTGGACGTGCGGACGTCCAAGATCGCCGACCGCATCGCCGCCATCGACGACTTCGTCGACGCCGGGTACGAGGTGCACCTCAACTTCAGCCCCGTGATCGTGCACGAGGACTGGCTCGCCGACTGGGCCGAGCTGCTCGAGCAGGTGGCCGACGGTACCAACGACCGAACCAAGGCCCAGCTCGCGGCGGAGATCATCTTCCTCACCCACAACGAGGGCCTGCACGACGTCAACATGCTGTGGCATCCCAAGGGCGAGGACGTGCTCTGGCGGCCGGATCTGCAGCAGCTCAAGCGCAGTCAGAACGGTCAGTGGAACGTCCGCTACAAGTCACCGTGGAAGGGCCGCTGGGTGCAGCAGCTCACCGACCTCATCGACGAGAAGCTGCCGTCCTGCCGCGTCCGCTACGCCTTCTGATCGTCCTTGGCCGCGTGGTTGCCCTGATGAACGGGCGACTCCCAGGTGTACGGCTCCTCGGGATGACCCGAACCACCGAGGATGAACGTGCGGTCCGTCCGATTGGCGCGCGCGATCGAGGCCATCCACGTCGCGACCGTGCTGACCCGGTTCTGCACCCCGGTGAGGAAGGCTATGTGGATGAATCCCCAACCCAGCCAACCCAGCCGACCGGTGAGCTTCACCGGACCGGCCTGCAGCAGCGCGTGTCCGCGGCTGATGTACGCCGCCGATCCGAGGTCGCGATAGCGGTACTTCCGCCGACCGCGCGTGGCGAGGTCGCGCCGGATGCACGCCGCGACGTGCCACCCGCCCTGCATGGCGTTCTCCGCGACACCCGGTAGGCCCTCGCGTCCAGCCAGATCACCGACGACGAACACGTCGGGATGACCGGGCACCGACAGATCCTCGTTCACGGTGATGCGGCCCGAACGGTCGGTGGTCGCGCCGAGCATCTCCGCGGCATGAAGGGCGAACGGCACGGCTTCGACACCGGCGGTCCACAACACCGTCCGGGTTGCGTACTCCTCGTCCGGCCCACCGCCCTTCGGGCTCACCGTGATGCCATCTCGCCGGACGTCGGTGACGTGCACGCCGAAGTGCATCTCCACGCCGAGTTCCTCCAGCGTCCGGCCCGCCTGATGGGCCATGGCCGGAGCGAAGGTCTTCAGCACGCGGTCACCGCCGTCGAACAGCAGCACCCGCGCTTCCTCCGGCTCGATCGCATGGAATTCGTTGGCCAGCGCGCGCGTCGCGAGTTCCCTGATCTGCCCGGCCAATTCGACGCCGGTGGGGCCCGCTCCGGTGACGGCGAAGGTGAGCCAGCTGTCCCGCTCCGGACCCGGCGGCATCGTTTCGGCGATCTCGAAGGCACCGAACAGGCGGCGCCGGATGCTCAGCGCGTCGTCGAGGGTCTTCATCCCTGGCGCCCACGCGGCGTACTCCTCGTGCCCGAAGTACGACTGCCGCATCCCGGCGGCGATCACCAGGTAGTCGTAGTCGAGTGTGTACTGGCTGTCGTCGGGGCGGCGCGCGGTGAGGGTTCGCGCATCGGCGTCCAATCGGACGGCCTCGCCGAGCAGGGTCTGCACGTTGTGGTAGTCGGCCAGTTCCTCGCGCAGCGACCGGCTGATCTGGCCGATGCTCAGCGTTCCCGTCGCGCACTGGTAGAGCAGCGGCTGGAACACGTGGCATGCGGCGCGGTCGAGCACCGTGACGTCGACGTCGACCTTGCCCAGCCGCCGCGCACAGAACAGTCCGCCGAAGCCACCGCCGATGATCAGTACCTTGGGGCGCGCCCTGCTCATGTCGGATCAACTACCTTTCGTCGGCTGAGGCGAAATGCGCAGCAGGACACGGCTCTTGCGTCCCCGCGCAGCGATGGTCTCGATCAAGGTCATCACCCGGAACTCCAGGCCGTACTTCTGCTTCACCAGGGCCTCCACCCGGGACACCTCGACCGGGTCGGTCACCACCTCGGCGGTGCCCTCGAGCACCGGTTCGCCGGCGTCGACCTTCCCAGTGCGCCCACACGCTCGCAGCGTCACCCGGGGGTCGCGTCGGGCTCGCTTGACCTTCCAGGAGTCGGCGGGCGTCCACGCCGAGAGATGGGCACCGTCACGCACGATCCACATCGGCGTCGCGACGGCTTCACCGCTGCGCTTGTGGGTCGTCAGCGAGACGAACTTCTCGCCGGACAGGCGCGTCGCGAGCGCCGTCGTGTCGTTCACACCGCTCACTGTGCCACCGGTGACTCGAGATCCTCGCGGTTCGGTGTTCCGCTCAGCGTTTCGCCTCGGCGTTCAGGAACGCCGCGGTGTCGTAATAGGTGCGGAACGCGGCGATCGACTCGCCGTCGGTCTCGAAGATGCTGACGCCGTCGTAGCTGAAGTCACTACCGTCGCGCAGCGTTCCGTTGGAGGTCCACTCGAGGACCACGAGGTCCCCGTCGACGACCTGGTGCTTGAAGTCGGAGTCGATGTCGCCGAAGACGTCGCGGTACTGCTGCCAGAAGGCGCGCGCACCGTCCTTGCCGCTCTCCTGATGCGGCAGGCCCGCCTTGCTCAAGGTGGCTTCGTCACCGAACATCTCGACGAGCGGGTCGACGTTCTTGCTGCTGTGGAGTTCGCCCAGTGCGGACACGAATCGTTCTGCCATGTCGGTCATGAGGGTGCTGTACCCGAAGGC
>JAQSXQ010000456.1 GCA_029256565.1 Mycobacterium sp. | reverse complement strand
GACCACACGCGGTAACTCACCTGCAGATCGCGTCCGAACGCGGTGACGCCGGAGTCGGTGACCGGCCGCCCCAGCGCGGTGTCGCCGTGCAGCGACGGGCCGTCGACCATGAAGTGCGTGACGCCCGCAGCGGCGTAGTCGTGCTCCATGCCCGGCGCGTACGCGCATTCCGGCGCCCAGATGCCGCCGGGGGTGTGGGCGAACCGCGCGTTGGCGTCGGCGAGCCCCTCGCGCAGCGCGAACTCGCGCAACCGTGGGTTGAGCAGGGGCTGGAAGGGGTGCGACAGCGGTCCGCCGAGCAATTCGATGGTGCCCGCGTCGATGAGCCTGCGCAGTAGGGGGCTGCCGCCGTGGCGCCACCCGACCGCGAAGTCGTCGAGTGCCCGCCGAGCGTCCTCGCGTTCACGGATACCGAACGCGCGCATCGCTTCCGGTGCGGTGTAGCCGGCGTCCTCGCCGCTGGTGCGGGTGGTGGCCTCGCGGGCCCGCAACTCCCAGTTGGCCAGCCAGTGGTGCATGCCGGTGAGGCAGTAGGGGTCGTCGAGTTGCGCCGTCACCACCGGTGTCATGCCGAGCGTGACGAGGTTCTCGCGGCCCTCGGCGGCCAGGGTGTCCAGGGCTCGCATCAGCGGCAGGTAGGACGTCGCCCACGACTGGTAGAGCCACTCCTCGCCCACCGGCCAGCGGCCGTGATGCGCCAGCCACGGCAGGTGCGTGTGCAGCACCATGGTGAACATCCCCGGTACCGGCGGGCTGGAGCGAAGCGACTCGGGGGATGACACCGAGGAGTCGCGACCGGTGTCACTCACGGCGCACCGCGATCGCGACCAGGTCGAGGCTCTCGTCGATGTCGCGGTCGGAGGTCAGCTCGAAGTCGTCGGTGCCGATCGAGGCCACGTCCTCGAGGAGTTCGGCGGGCCACGGGGTGCCCGCCAGCGCGCGTTCGATCTGGGCGTCGATGATCGACCCGCCGTGCTGCGCGTCGAGATCGCGCAGCCGCGGACCATGGAAGACGCCGAGCATCGCCTCGACCTCGAAACCGTTGCCGGTCAACAGTTCGGTCAGTTCGTCGGCGTTCAGTTCGCGAGTGTGGAACGGGTTGATCGGGGTGTCGCGGCCGGGGGAGAAGGTGATGCGGTTGGGCGTCGACATCAGCAACGTCCCCGACGGCCGCAGTACGCGACGGCATTCGGCGACGAACTGTCCCTGGTCCCAGAGGTGCTCGATCACCTGGAAGTTGACGACGACGTCCACCTCGCCGTCGGTGAGCGGAAGTTCCGCGAGATTGCCGTGCAGCATCTCGACGCGCGGGTAGCGGGCGCGGACGTGCGCGACGGCGGACTCGTCGTAGTCGAGGCCGACCACGCGGCGGGCCACTCCGGCGAGCAGATCGGCCCCGTACCCCTCGCCCGAGCCTGCCTCGAGCACGTCGCGTCCCGCACAGCGCTGCGCGAGACGCTGGTAGACCACCTCGTGCCTGCGGAACCAGTAGTTCTCCTCGGCGAGCCCCGGCACCGTCCGTTCGCCGGTCAACGGCAGGGTCGCGTGACCGGTGTCCTCGGCCGGCGGCCCGGAGTCGGAGTGGTGGGGAGAAATGGCGCTCATCGAGAGGCAGGCTAACCCAGCCTGGCGGGGCGGCACCGGTTCACGTGTGAGTGATGCCACTTTCAGGGGAGGTCAAAGGGCAAACTGCCACAGGTTATGGTGGGGTTGCAGCCACCCGAAGTTACCGCCGGGTAACATGGTGGCGAACCCGAAATACGTGGTATTGCGGCCGCCCAACGGCCTCATCGAGGAGGACGAACCAGATCTATGACGAACATCGTGGTCCTGATCAAGCAGGTCCCTGACTACGAAGACCGCAAGCTCGCGGACGATCACACCCTGGACCGCGCCGGTAGCGACGCGGTGCTGGACGAGATCAACGAGAAGGCGGTCGAGGTCGCACTGCAGCTCAAGGAGAAGCACGCCGACGCCGGATACAACGTCGTCGTGCTGACCGCCGGCCCGCAAGGTGCCGAGACCGCGATCCGCAAGGCGCTGTCCATGGGCGCCGACGAGGCCTACCACCTGTCCGACGAGGGCCTGCACGGCTCCGACATCGTCCAGACCGGCTACGCGTTGGCCAGTGCGCTGGGCCAGATCGAAGACGTCGAACTCGTCATCGCGGGCAACGAGTCCAGCGATGGCGTGGGTGGCGCCGTACCGGCGATCCTGAGCTACTACCTGGGCGTGCCGCAGCTGACGCACATGCGCAAGATCGACGTCGCCGACGGCAAGATCACCGGCGAGCGCGAAACCGACGACGGCATCTTCGAACTCGAGGCCTCGCTGCCCGCCGTGGTGAGCATCAGCGAGAAGATCGTCGAGGACGCCAGGTTCCCGTCCTTCAAGGGCATCATGGCCGCCAAGAAGAAGACCGTGACCCCGTTGACCCTCGAGGGCATCGGCGTCGAAGACGGCATCGTCGGTGGCGCCGTATCCGAGTCCAAGGTGCAGTCGGCCGCTCCCAAGCCGCCGAAGACCGCAGGCGAGAAGATCACCGACGAGGGCGAGGGCGGTCAGAAGATCGCCGAGTACCTGGTCGGACAGAAGCTTCTCTGAGTTCCATCACCCTGATCACCAAGACTTCACGGATCTAGCAAGAGGCGTATAGGCAATGGCAGAAGTACTCGTGCTCGTCGAGCACGCAGAAGGCAATCTGAAGAGCATCACGAACGAACTCATCACCGCCGCTCGGGTATTGGGTGAGCCGTCGGCCGTCGTGGTCGCGGGCCCCGGTACCGCCGAGAAGCTGGCCGATGGGCTCAAGGCAGCGGGCGCGGCGAAGATCTACGCCGCCGAGTCCGACACCGCCGAGCAGTATCTCGTCACCCCGCAGGTGGCAGTGCTGGCGGCGCTGGCGGAGTCAGCCAGCCCCGCGGGCATCCTGGTGGCGTCCAGCGCCGAGGGCAAGGAAATCGCGGGCCGGTTGGCCGCGGAGACCGGCTTCGGCGCGCTGTGGGACGTCGTCGGCGTCAAGGACGGTGGCGTCGCCGTGCATTCGGTCTTCGGTGGTGCGTACACCGTCGAGGCGACCGCTGGTGACACCCCGATCATCGCGCTGCGCCCGGGTGCCGTCGAGGCGGCGCCGGAAGCCGGTGCAGGCGAGCTGGTCACCGTCGAGGTGCCCGAGGTGCCGGAGAACTCGACCAAGATCGTGTCCCGTCAGCCCGCGCAGAAGAGCGCTCGTCCCGAGCTGACCGAGGCCAAGGTCGTCGTCGCAGGCGGTCGTGGTGTCGGCAGCAAGGACAACTTCGCGATCGTCGAGGATCTCGCCGACGCACTGGGCGGCGCCGTGGGCGCCTC
>JAQSXQ010000455.1 GCA_029256565.1 Mycobacterium sp. | reverse complement strand
TTGACCAGCTGGACGAACGTCGGGGTATCGCCGTCGTCGAGCAGGATGCCCCGGCCGGCAGGCATGCGCGTGAAGCGCTGTCCCCGGATCTTTCCGCTGTCCTGCGGATTGCCGGACAGCATGAGGGTGGTGGCCTGCAGCTCGTTGAGACGCCGGAGCAGGGGTGCGGTCATGATCGCGTGCGCCGACCCGGCGGCCCTGGCGGTGACGACCACGCGCAGCCCGAGTTCGGCAGCCTGGGACAGCAGGCCGATCAGGTTCGTCCAAGGGCGCTGCCCCACATAGGGCCCGCTGACCGCCGGTGCGTCCGGGATCTGATCGACGTCGTCGACGATCAGGTAGTGCGTGTGCCCGTCCTGATCCGACCGGTACGTCCAGTCCTTCAACTGCTGGGAGGACAGTCCCATTGGCGGACGGCGCTTCTCGAGCAGTGCCGCCAGCCCGAGCATCGCCGGCGTCACGCGGTCGATGTTGGGGGTGTACTCGTTGTCCGGGAACAGCGGTTCGTCGACGAGGTGCAGCCTGCGGTCGATCACCGTGAATGCAACGCGGTCCTCCGTCGAGTTCTCCCGGATGGTGCGGATCAGGTGACGCAGCAGCGTGGACTTGCCGGACTTCCCGTCACCGAACACCATCAGCAGCGGGTTGTTCGCGAAGTCGACCTCGACGGCTGCGAGATCCTCCTCGCGCTGGCCGATGACGATGCGCTCGGGCCCGCGGTACAGCGGCGCAACGGATTCGGGCAGCAGCACCTTCGGCAGCAGCCGCACCGGCGGTGCCGACTGTCCCGGGTAGCGCGCGTTGACCCCGGCGATGGTCTGCTCCAGAGATCCCGGTGCTGCGAACAGGAAGTGCTCGGCGGCCATCGTCAGGCCGCGACCCGGCTGATCTGCCGGAACACCGTCGGCTGCTCGGCGCAGTGCGCCGACCACGCGGACGTTGCTGTCCTGGGAGTCCGACAACTTGAGTTCCAACCGCATGCCGAGGCCGTCGCGCATCGCCAGCGGCACCTCGAGCCAGTTCGGCGTGGTGATCACGACGTGGATTCCGTAGGACAGGCCGGTGTTGGCCAGTTCGGTCACCCTCGCCAGCAATGGGTTCCGGGTGTTGTAGGCGTCGGTGTTGTCCCGGCTGAAGGCATACAGGTTGTCGATGACCAGGAAGACCTCGCCGTAGCCGTCTGCCTGGGCGCCGCTCGCACCGCCTGCCGCGCGCCGCTGGCGGGCCAGCAGCAGCTGCTCCAGCTCGCCGAAGGTGCGGCGGATGCGTTCGGGCTCCAGCGGTGAGGCGACACTGCCGACATGGGCCAGCTCGCCCATCTCGCGCAGCTGACCGCCGCCGTAGTCCAGGCAGTAGAACGTGACATCGTGCGGTGAGTGCAGCGCGGCCGCTGACAGCATGAACGTCTGCAGCGCCGTGGTCTTGCCCGACTTCGGGCCGCCATGGATCACCAGGTTCGCCCCCGACGAGGTGGCGTCGAAGATCAGCGGATCGCGCCGCATCTGGAACGGTCGGTCGATCTCGCCGAGCGGCCACCGCCACTGCCTGCCCTCGACGCCTGCTCGGTGCAGGAGTTCGGCCAGCGGGATCGGCTCGTCGAGCGGGGCCAGCCACAGCGGCGGCGCCTTGGGACCGTAGTGCGACAGCTGGTCGCCGATCGTGGCCACCAACTTGCGCGGGGGCAGGTGATCGGTGTCGGAACCACCGGTGACCACCACGGTGTCCGCAGGCGCCTCGACGTACGAGGCCGTGAACGGTTGCGGTGCAGGGATGGTGTGCCGTACCACCGACTTCGGCTTGCGCGGCGGGTCGTAGATGCCGTCGACGTAGGTGCTGCGGAACTTGACCGGCATCGCACCGGGCGTGGGAACGAGGAAGCCCTCGCCCTTGTGCTCGGGTCCCGCCTCGATGTGGAACGCGTCCTCCACGCCGATGATCTGCCTGCTGATGCTGGGGCTGGCCACCTTCAGGCCGATCCGGTACGACGTGTTCTTGTCGATGTCCTTGATCCGCCCGACGTCGAGGGTCTGCGACGCGAACAGGATGTGGATGCGGAACGAGCGGCCCTTGCGCGCAACGTAATCGAAGAGATCCGCATACTCGGGGTGGTCGGCGAGCATCAACGAGAACTCGTCGGCCACCACCAGCAGCGTGGGCATGGGCGGCAGGTCGTGACCGGCAGCGATGGCTGCCTCGTACTCGAGCACGGAGTTGAAGGCGCTGCCCTGGACGCGGCGGCCCGTCTCCATCAGCAGCTTCTCGCGGCGGGCGACCTCACCGCGCAACGTGTCGGCGAACCGGTCGGCCAGCGACTTCTTCTCCGCCATGTTCGAGATGACGGCGACCACCTGCGGGAAGTCGCGGAAGATGTCGGCCCCCGCCTCACCCTTGAAGTCGGCGTAGATGACGATGAGGCGTTCGGCCGAGTGAGTCGTCAACAGCGCCAAAAGGATCGACATCAAGGTCTGCGACTTGCCCGAGCCCGTCATGCCGATCATCAGGCCGTGCGGGCCCATGCCGCCCTCGGCCTCGTCCTTGAGGTCGAACATCATCGGCTCGCCGGTGGCGGTGACGCCGATGGGCACGCGCAGCTCGTCCTGCCGGTTGCGCGGCGCCCACAGATCGGCGACGTCGAGTGCGGCAGCGTCCGGGATGCCCAGCAGCGTGCCGAACGTCGCCACGCCCGCGCTGCTGGTCCTGGCCTGGCGCGGGTTCGTGTCCCACCGCGACAGCAGTCGTGCGACGTGGCGTGCGTCGGCGCTGGAGTAGTGGTCGGCCACCGTCACGTAGGGCTGCCAGCCTCCGGGCTGCCAGCGTTCCAGCGTGCCGTCGACGAGGCGCAGGACGGGACGCTCCGGATCCGAATACTGTTCCCGGTGGGGTTCTTCCGTCGACCGGTGTACGACGGTCACGCCGGCCAGACCCGACCGCGGCACCACGACCTCGGGATCGGCGTCGGGGTCGTCCACCACGATCAGCAGATGCCTGGCCACGGACTCAGTGGCCCCGAAGACGTCCCGGTCGTCGAGGGCGGGCGCCAGCAGGTCGCGTAGTTCGGCGACGTTGGGCGCGAGGTAGCGCGCGGGTCCGACGCCGTCCACCTGGCCGGGGATGTCGGCGTGCGGCAGCCACTTCAGCCAAGACCAGTCGTCGCCCTCGAGATCCGGGGCGGCGAGCGCGACGCCGAGCACCGCGGGGTCATGCCACGTCACGGCTTGCGCGATCCAGGCCCGCAGTGCGCCGCGGACGTCGGCGGCCTCGCCGATCAGCGTGATGCGCGAGACCTCGGCCAGGTCGATGCCCGCGGGCACCGAGCGCACCGTGCGCTGCACGTCGAGCAGACTCCGAAG
>JAQSXQ010000454.1 GCA_029256565.1 Mycobacterium sp. | reverse complement strand
TCGTCTTGCGACCGTGCCGTTCGAAGAACGCCCGGGACGTCGCCAGGTACCGCTTCTTGAAGAAGCGGGCGTCGTCGCGGCTGAACAGCGCCGGGCCCAACCGCCTGCCGATCAGGTACCCGAGCTGACCGCCCGCGATGGCCGCCGCCGCCGCGCCGGCGCCCAGGGGCCACGGCCCGATCGGGGCATCGGGTTGCGCTGCGAGCAGTCCCGCGGTGAAGAGCAGGGTGTCGCCAGGCAGGAACGGGAAGAACAGACCCGTCTCGATGAACACGATCACCATGACGCCGGGGAGCAGTGCCGACGCGAACAGTCCGCCCGCGCCCAACCAGTACATCGGGTCGAGCACCTCGGGCATGGCCAGTACGGCGCTCGTCACGGCCGCCGAAGCTACCCGGGACGGATGACCGTGACCTGAACGGAAGGCAACCATGCCCGCCGGGACGCGCGGTCGACGTAGGGTCGTCGGGGTGAGCGCACGCGCGGGAATCGTCGTGACGGGTACCGAAGTCCTGACCGGGCGGATCCAGGACCGCAACGGGCCGTGGCTCGCCGATCGGCTACTCGAACTCGGCGTGGAATTGGCCCACGTCACCATCTGTGGGGACCGGCCTGCCGACATCGAGGCGCAAATGCGCTTCCTCGCCGCCGAGGGCGTCGACCTCATCATCACCAGCGGAGGGCTCGGCCCGACCGCCGACGACGTGACCGTGGCGACGGTGGCCAAGTTCTGCGGCCGCGACCTGCTGCTCGACGACGCGCTGGAGGAGCGGATCGCAGGCATCCTGCGGCGACTGATCGGCAACCGCGCCGGTGTCGACTTCGACGCCGTGATGACCGCAAACCGCAAGCAGGCCATGGTTCCCGAGGGTGCGGAGGTCCTCGACCCGGTGGGCACCGCGCCCGGCGTGGTGGTGTCCGGATCGCCGACGGTGGTGGTGCTGCCCGGCCCGCCCCGCGAACTGCAGCCGATGTGGCCGCGCGCGCTCGCCACCGAGGCCGTGCAGAGGGCGATCGCCGGTCGCACCGTGTACCGCCAGGAGACGATCCGGATGTTCGGCCTACCCGAGTCGGGCCTGGCCGAGACGTTGCGGATCGGCGAGGCGGACATCGACGGTTTCGACCGCATGGAGATCACCACGTGCCTGCGGCGGGGCGAACTCGAGATCGTCACCCGCTACGAGCCCGCGGACGCAGCGGTCTACGACCGGCTCGTCGACCTGCTGCGGACCCACCACGGCGCCGAGATGTTCTCCACCGACGGAGCGTTGATCGACGACCAGGTGGCCGAACTCTTGGCAGGCCGGACGATCGCCACGGCGGAATCGTGCACCGCGGGCATGATCGCCGCCCGCCTGACCGACCGCGCCGGGTCCTCGGCCTACGTCGCGGGCGGGGTGGTGTCGTACTCGAACGACGCCAAGGCCGACTTGCTCGGGGTCGACCCGGCGTTGATCGCGTCGCACGGAGCAGTGTCCGAGCCCGTCGCCGAGGCGATGGCCGCCGGTGCGCTCGCACGCTTCGGCGCCGACACCGCCGTGGCGACCACGGGCATCGCCGGACCGGGCGGCGGCAGCGCCGAGAAGCCGGTCGGCACCGTCTGCTTCAGCGTCCGGCTCGGTGACGGCACCACGCTGACGAAGACCCTCCTGCTGCCCGGTGACCGCTCCGACGTCCGCGAGCGGTCCACCACCGTCGCGATGCACCTGCTGCGTTCGGTGCTCAGCCGTTCCGCGACACCGAGCCGGGGGAGCTGAGCGGCGTTGCCGTTCTCCTTCGGCAGTGTCGAACTGGCCGAACTCGATGCGCTCCTCGAGCAGTTCCCCGCGCTCGCCGGTCGACCACGGGAACTCGAGGACCTCGCCGGCGGCCTGACCAACCGCAACGTCAAGGTGACGACCCCCTCGGGGGTCTACGTCGCGCGGTGCTGCGACACGTCGAGCAGCCTGCTCGGCATCGACCGCGACAACGAGTACGCCAACAGTCGCGCGGCCGAGGCGGCCGGTGTGGGCGCACCGGTCATCGACTACCGCCCCGACCTCGGCATCCTGCTGATCGGCTTCGTGCCGGGCCGGACGCTGTGCGACGACGACTTCGCCCGGCCGGGCGTGATCACCAAGGTGGCCATGGCATGCCGGGCACTGCACGCGGGGCCGCGCTTCCGCGACGACTTCGACATGTTCACCCTTCAGCCGTCGTATCTGAAGGTCATCTCGGACAACGGGTTTCGCATGCCCGATGACTATCACGACCATGCCGAGCGGTTCGCGGCGATCCGTGCGGCGCTGTCCGACGACGACACCACCGTGCCATGCAACAACGACCTGCTGGCGGCCAACTTCGTCGAGGACGGCGACCACGTGTGGCTCATCGACTACGAGTACTCCGGCAACAACGATCCATGCTTCGAACTGGGCAACGTCTGGCGGGAGTGCAACCTGTCGATCGAGCAGTTCGAGGAACTCGTCACCGCCTACCACGGCCGCACCTCGCGCCGCCTGTTCGCGCGGGCCCGGCTGCAGGGCACGGTGTCGCAGTACGGCTGGACGCTGTGGGGTTGCATCCAAAATGGCTCCAGCGCATTGCAATTCGACTTCTGGGAGTGGGCCATGGAGCGCTACGAGCGCGCCGTGGAGGAGTTCCGGGGTCCCGACTTCACTCGACTGCTCGACGACGCGCGAGCACCGGACTAAGGAACGACGTGGCCCAGGAATCGAATCGGAACACGACCGGAACCGCCCTGCCCGCCCGCGCCCAGGTGGTGGTGATCGGGGGCGGCGTCATCGGAACCAGCGTGGCCTACCACCTGACCAAGCTGGGGTACACCGACGTACTGCTGATCGAGCAGGGCCGGTTGTCGTCCGGGACCACGTGGCACGCGGCCGGTCTGGTGGGTCAGCTACGGGCGTCCGAGGGCGGTACCCGACTGGTGCAGTACTCGACTCAGCTCTACACCGAACTCGAGGCGGAGACCGGCCTCACCGCCGGCTACCGGCAGTGCGGGGGAGTGATCGTCGCGCGCACCGAGGACCGGATGACGCAGCTGCGGCGCACGGCCGCCAACGCTGCGGCCTTCGACCTCGAATGTGAGCTGATCACACCGGAACAGGCGCTCGAGCACTACCCGATGATGCGGATCGACGACCTCGTCGGCGCGATCTGGCTGCCTGCCGATGGTCGCGCCAACCCCACGGACCTGACCCTGGCGCTGGCGAAGGGCGCCCGTCTGCGCGGTGCGCGAATCGTCGAGCGCACCAGGGTGATCGCGACGATGGTGGCCGACGACGGTGACCGACGCCGCGTGGTCGGCGTGCGCACCGACGCCGGTGACGTCGAGGCCGAGATCGTCGT
>JAQSXQ010000006.1 GCA_029256565.1 Mycobacterium sp. | reverse complement strand
GTCGCCCACAGCGACCGGGACGCGTCGATCGACTACCTGGCGTCGATCGTGCGGGCCGCCGAGACGTTCGGCTTCACCGGGGCGCTCATCCCGACGGGCGCGTGGTGCGAGGACGCGTTCGTCACCGCGGCGCTGCTGGCTCGCGAGACGACGTCGCTGGCGTTCCTGGTGGCCTTCCGGCCCGGGCTGGTCAGCCCGACCCTGTCCGCGCAGATGGCCGCGACGTTCGCCCGCCACGCGCCGGGCCGCATCCTGCTCAACGTCGTGGTCGGTGGCGAGGCGCACGAACAGCGTGCGTTCGGCGACCACCTGGACAAGGACGCCCGGTACGAGCGCTGCGACGAATTCCTCGACGTCGTGCGGAGACTGTGGGCCGGTGAGACCGTCACCACCGACGGCACGCACATCAAGGTGGAGGAAGCGTCGCTGGCGACGTTGCCGAACCCGGTGCCGCCGCTGTACTTCGGGGGCAGTTCGAAGGCGGCGGGCCCGGTCGCCGCCCGGCATGCCGACGTCTACCTGACCTGGGGCGAGCCGCCGGAAGCCGTCCGCGAGAAGATCGAGTGGATTCGCAAGGAAGCCGCGAACGAGGGCCGCACCGTGCGATTCGGCATTCGGCTGCACACGATTTCGCGCGACACCGCCGACGAGGCGTGGGTGCAGGCAGGCAAGCTGATCGACGCACTCGACGAGGAGACGGTGCGCAACGCCCAAGCCGGGCTCAGCCGGAGCCAGTCGGAGGGACAGCGCCGCATGCTCGCCCTGCACGAGTCGAGCCGGGCGGACGGGTCGTGGAACGACGCCCGCAGCCTGGAGATCGCGCCGAACCTTTGGGCCGGTGTCGGTCTGGTGCGTGGCGGCGCGGGAACGGCGTTGGTGGGCAGCCACACCGACGTCGCCGACCGCATCGCGGAGTACGCCGAGATCGGCATCGACGAGTTCATCTTCTCCGGCTACCCGCACCTGGAGGAGCTGTACTGGTTCGGCGAAGGCGTCGTCCCCGTCCTGCGGCAGCGCGGACTGTTCGACGGCGGCCACTCCAGTGCCGCGCCCGCCTCCATCCCCTTCGTCGGCTCGGCGCGGTGAACGCCCCTGCCCGCGAGGCAGGTTCCCTGACCGACCACGACGCGTTGGCGGTGGCCGAAGACCTGGCTGCGGAGTTCGCGCGGTGTGCGGGTGACCGTGACGCCGGCCGCCTCCTCCCCCACGACGAGGTCGACGCACTCAAGCGGAGTGGCTTGCTCGCGCTGTCGGTGCCCGCCCGGTTCGGCGGCCCCGACCTGCCCGCGGCGGTGGTGGCCGAGGTGTTCCGGATCATCGCCCACGCTGACCCGTCACTCGCCCAGATCCCGCACTCGCACTACACCTTCCTCGAGGCGCTGCGAGCCCAGGGCAGCCCGTCGCAGCAGGCCTTCTTCTTCGGCCTCGTCCGTGACGGGGCGCTGTTCGCCAACGCCCAGACCGAACGTGGCCCGCACCCGGTCAACGTGGACGGCACCACGCTGGCGTCCGACGACGCAGGCGGTTTCGTCCTGTCGGGCCGCAAGTTCTACGCGACGGGGTCGTGGTTCGCCGACTGGCTGATCGTGCGTGCATCCCTGGCCGAGGACGGCCAGACGCCAGACGCCTCGACCCCGAAGGCGTTGGCGTTCATCCCGCGTGACGCGGCTGGCGTCGAGGTGGTCGACGACTGGGACGGCCTCGGCCAGCGCACCACGGCGTCGGGCACGGTGACGCTGGACGCCGTGCGCGTTCCCGCCGAGCACGTGGTGCCGTTCTCACCGATATTCGACGGTCCATCGATCTACGGCGCGCATGCTCAGCTGCTGCACACCGCGATCGACGTCGGCATCGCCACCGGGGCGCTGGCCGAAGG
Organism: Mycobacterium sp.; assembly: GCA_029256565.1. Taxonomy (GTDB): domain Bacteria; phylum Actinomycetota; class Actinomycetes; order Mycobacteriales; family Mycobacteriaceae; genus Mycobacterium. The sequence continues at coordinate 13,674 of JAQSXQ010000006.1, read as the reverse complement.
CGTGCGCCAGACGGCCAAGGCGCGGCCGCACTTCGAGGCCGACGTCCCCACTGCCGCGGAGGATCCGACGCTGATCCAGGTCGCCGGCGAACTCGAGGTCACTGTGCGGGCTGCTCGCGCGCTGCTGGCAGAGGCGGCGCGTGAAGTCGACCGTGCGCGCGCCGACGTCACCGAGGACAGCGCCGCGGCGGCATCGGTCGCGGTCGCCGTTGCCAAGGTGGCCGCGGTACGGGCGGCGCTGGAGGCGTCGAGCACGCTGTTCGACCTCGGTGGCACGCGCAGTGCGTCGGCATCGGCGAACCTGTCCCGCTACTGGCGCGACGCCCGGACCCATACGCTGCACGACGCCACCCGGTGGAAGCTGCAGCACATCGGCCGCTATGCCCTCTCGGGCACGCGGCCTCCGCGCCACGGTCAGGTGTAGAGCGTGATGGGCTGCACGTCGCCGGTCAGGTAGTTGGCGCCCACCTCGAGCTTCTTGTAGTCGACGGGGTCGTGCAGTGAGTGGGTGCGAATGTTGCGCCAGAATAGGTCGAGCCCAACGTCGGCCCGAGCGGAGCTGGAGCCCGTGACCTCGAAGACGCGGTGGGCGACCTCCAGTGCGGTCTCGGTGGCGACGACCTTCAGTGCGGCGATGCCGATCTCGGCCCCGGTGCGGTCGGCGGCGGTCACGTCGGCACCGCGCGCGATGAGTCGGTCGAAGTTCTCGTTCCAGCGGTCGGCGAGCGCTTCCGTCGCCGCGGTCCGTGAGAGCAGCTCACCGAAGACCCGTTGCACGAACGGATCCCGCGAATAGTGCTCGGCGTTGCTCAGCAGCCAGGCTCCGCGTCGCTGGAGCACCAGCTCCCTGGCGCGGAGCAACGCGCCCTCGGCGATGCCGAGATACAGGTTGGCGAAGCCGAGTTGTACGCCCGGCGTGACGAGGGTCGAGTAGGGTTCCTCGCCGACCGGACCGAGGACGTCGTGCTCGGGGATCTCGACGTCGGTGAAGACGGCACTGCCGCTCGCCGACAGGCGCTGTCCGAGGCTGTCCCAGTCGTCGGGGAAGTCGACACCAGCCCTGTCGTGGTCGACGACCGACGCCAGCACCTCGGTGGTGCCGTCGAGCACCGCCATCACGAGCGTCACGTCACCGGTCGAGGCGCCCGTGGAGAATCGCTTCCGCCCGTTGAGCCGGTAGCCGCCGTCGACCGGGGTCAGCGTCAGATCCGGATCCACCGGGTTCACCGAGTCGCCCCACAGCCAGGTGCCCTCCGCCGAAGCGGTGAACCAATGCTGCCAGCGCTCCGACGATCCGAAGAAGACGATGGCCGCGTGATTGCAGTAGTGGTAGCTCAGCAGCTGCGCGATCGAGGCGTCGGTGCGGGCCAGGATCCGCACGGCCCGAAGGGCACTCGACCAGTGTCCGCCATGCCCCCCGTACTCGGCCGGGATCAGCAGGGTGGCGAGACCGGATTCCTTGAGCAACTTCAGTTCCGCGTCGGGCGGTTGGTTGGCACGGTCGCGGGAGAGTGCGTCGGCGCCCAGGGCGCGGCCGACCTCGGCGGCCACTTCGTCCCAGTGCGCGGTCTCGCTCGCGTCGAGCGGTGTGGTCCACGGCGTGCGCGCCATCGGTCGTCCTTCGTTCGGAGCAGGGGCGGCAGTAGCCTAGACAGCGAAAGGCCACCCGCCACGGGTTCCCCTCGCCGCGAATCGAATTCGAGTCAGCCGACGAGCCGCTGCCCGGTGGCAGCCTCGAACAGATGGGTCCGGCCCGACCGCACGGACACCGACACCGCGTCACCCGGCCTCGGCCGCGTCGGCCAGCCCGTGAGGACCGAGGCCTCCACCACGGCAGTGAGGCGCCTGGTACCGACCCCGACGATCACCACGTACCTGGGCCCCAGCAGCTCGACCAGTTCGATCCTCCCGTCGCCATCGTCATCGGGTGCCACCAGCAGGTCCTCGGGCCGGACGCCAAAGGTGACCTCGCCCTGAACGCCCTGCGGCGCGGGCCATCTCACTCCCTCGGCCTCGAAGACGCCGTCGTGCACCCGCCCCGGCAACAGGTTGGTGCTCGGCGACCCGATGAAGCCTGCGACGAAGTCGTTCGCCGGCCTGCGGTACAGCTCCTCGGGGGTGCCCCGTTGGGCGACCCGGCCGGTCTCCAGCACCACGAGCTGGTCGGCGATCGTCATCGCCTCCTCCTGATCGTGGGTGACGTAGAGCGCGGTGATGCCGAGTTCCTGCTGCAGCCTGCGGATCTCGGTGCGCAGCTCCACCCGGAGCTTGGCGTCGAGGTTGCTCAACGGCTCGTCGAACAGGAATACCGACGGCGTACGGACCAGGGCCCTCGCGATGGCGACTCGCTGCTGCTGCCCGCCGGAGAGCTGGCGCGGCTTGCGGTTCAACAGCGCGGTGATCCCGACCTGTTCGGCGGCAGTACGTGCCCGGGCGGCCGACTCCGCCTTGCCGACGCCGGCGTTGCGCAGCGGGAAGGCGATGTTGCCCTCGACGCTCAGATGCGGATAGAGCGCATAGTTCTGGAACACCATTGCGATGTCGCGCTCCCGGGGTGTCGCCGACGTGACGTCCCGCTCGCCGATGCGCACGGCTCCGCTGTCGGCGGACTCCAGCCCTGCGACTATTCGCAACGTCGTCGACTTGCCGCAGCCGGACGGCCCCACCAGCACGGTGAGCGAACCGTCGGCGAGCGTCAGGCTCAGGTCGTCGACGACCGTGTCCTCGCCGAAACGCTTGGTGATGCCGACCAATTCGACGGCGCTCACTTCGTCGCTCCCGCAGTGAGGCCGCCGACCAGGTAGCGCTGCGCGACGAGCGCCAGCACGTAGACGGGTGCGATGCCCAGCAGGCCGGCGGCGGCCTGCTGACCGAACTGCACGTTGCGATCGCCTTGGAACAGCGACAATCCGACGGTCAAGGTCTGGCTCTCCTTCGTCACCGCGAGGTACACCGCGAACAGGAAGTCGTTGTAGCTCAGGAAGAAGACGACCAGCAGGGCCGCGACGATCCCTGGCCACAGCAGTGGCAGTACTGCCTTGCGGAACGCCCCGGCAACCGACAGTCCGTCGATCACCGCGGCCTCGTCGATCTCGATCGGGATCCTGCGCACGAACCCGTCCAGCAACCAGGCGGCCACCGGAACGTTGGCAATGCCGTTGACCAGGATCAGTCCGGCCGTGCTGTTGGTGAGGCCGAGATCGCGCAGCAGGAAGAACAGCGGGATGATCGCCACGATGGGTGGCGCGCAGTAGCTTGCCAGCATCGCCGTCAGGAGTCTGTCGCCGCGAACTCGCCGCGCCGTGAAATAGGCTGCAGGAGTTGCGATCGCTGCTGCCAGCGCCGCCGCCCCCACCGCGCTCGCCCACGAGTTCTGCAGCATGGTGCCCAATGCGATGGTGTGGAACACCGACGTGAAGTTCGACGTCGTCGGATTCCCCGGCAACAGGCTCGAGTTCAGCACGTCGGCGGGCGGACGCAGCGACAGCGAGACCAGATAGCCGATCGGCATCAGCGTGACTGCCAGAATGCCCCCCAGCACGGCCCGAACCACCCAGCGGCGTCGGTTCGTCGTCACGACTGCTCGGCCGTGACGGCTCGGGCTCGGGCAGCGGTGAACGCGGTCGCGATCGCGCCGACGACGGCTGCGAAGATCAGCGTCTGCGCTGCCGCCGTGCCCATGTCGAAGCTGCCGCGCAGCCCCGTCTGATAGATGACGTACGGAGTCAGCGTCGTCGCGAAGCCTGGACCGCCCGAGGTGATCGCCACGATGAGGTCGAAGACCTTGTAGCCGATGACCAGCTCCAGGACGAGGACGGCCCAGGCGGTCGGGGCGATCGCCGGCCACGTCACCGTGGTGAAGGTGCGCCACGGGTTGGCGCCGTCGATGCGCGCGGATTCCAGCAGTTCCTGCCGCACCACGCCGAGCGCGGCGAACAGGATGAGCACGGCGAAGGGGGTCCACTGCCAGACGTGGATGACCAGCAGCACGACGAACGCACCGGTCCCCGATCCCAATGGGTTGAAGCCGCCAAGGCCAATCGACGAGAACACCCCGGCGAGACCGCCTCCGACCGGTGCCAGCAGCAGCTTCCACGCGACACCGATGAGCACCGGCGCCGTCACCAGCGGAAGCAACAGCAGAGCCCCCACTGCGCCGAACCGGGGTCCGCGGGCTCGCAGCACCAGGGCCAGTCCCAGACCGAGAACCGTCGTCGACGCGGTCGCGAGGACGGCGAAGGCGGTCGACTTCCACAGTGACGGGGTGAACGCCGGCGCGGAGACCGCTGACGTGAAGTTGTCGGCGCCGCTGAACGCGCGCAGCGGATTGGCGAGTGACGAATCGGTGAACGCGAGGGCGATGAGGTAGCCGGTGGGGTAGACCAGGAACACCACCAGTCCTGCGATGGCGGGTAGTGCCAGCCAGAGCGGGACGCGTCGCGTCATGTCGCGGCGTTCTCCCAGCTCTTCTGCGCGTTCTCCAGGGACTGGTCGACGGTCTGGGTGCCTGCGATGGCCAGTGCCAGCTGATCAACCAGGTCCTGCAACAGCTTCGGTGCGCCCTTGCCCTTCGGCCACACCAGTGGATCGCCGTCGAGGCCCTGCCTGATCGGCTCGATCGCCTTGGTGACCACCTCGGCGTAACCCTGGGACCCGAGGACCTCGGTCCGCACCGGGTCGATGCCCGCGCCCGCGGTCGAGGACACGCTGAGATTCTGCGGACCGGCGGTGGCCCAGTTCAGGAACGCGGCGGCGGCATCCTGGTTCTTCGAGGCGGTCGAGATGCCAAGGCCGAAGCCGGCATCGAGTGCGGTGCGCGGCGTCGTGTTGCTCCCACCGACCGGAAGCGACACTGCCCCCCAGCGACCCGCGATCTTCGACGCAGTCGGGTCCTCCGCGCGCAACGCCATGTCGGTCCACGTGTCCAGCAACGCGCCCTGGCCGGACAGGAACGCCTGGTTGGCCTGGTCGAAACCGACCTGCAGCGGTGTCGGCAGGGCGACGGGCGCCACGTCGACGAGGTGCTGCAGCGCGGCCACCGAGGCGTCGGAGGTCAACGCGGGCGTGCCGTCGGCGTCGACGAGTTCTCCCCCGTAGCCGGTGAGCCGGTTGATGAACGAGCACCCGAGGATCATCGGCACCTGCTGACCCGAGACGATCGCACCGTACGCGGCGCCACGGGAATCCCTGGTGATCTTGGCTGCGACCTCGTCGTAGTCGTCCCACGTCCTGGGCGGCTCGAGGCCGAACCGGTCCAGCAGTTCGGCGTTGTAGAACAGGATGTGCACGTCGCCGTCATAGGGCAGCCCGTATCGCTTGCCGTCGAGCAGCGTGTACGGGTCGTAGATCGATCGAAGGTAGCCGTCGACGCCGATGGCCTTGGAGTTGGCGTCGATCCACTCGGTGACGTCGACGAGAGCGCCGGCGTCGACCAGGTCGCCGAGTCCGAAGTAGAAGTAGTCGAAGACGTCGAACTCCCCTGTGCCGCTCTGCACGTCGAGGATCTGCTTGCTGGTCAGCTGATCGTATGGCGCGGCGGTGACGTCGAGGGTGCCGCCGGTCTCCCTGTTCCATGCCGGCGCCAGCACGTCGCGAAACGACGTCACGTGCGGCTGATTGACGAGCAGTTTCAGCGTCACGCCCTCGAATCTCCCCGCAACGGGGGCATTTCCGGCGAGTGCGTTGCCGCCTGCCGAGGAACCGCAGGCAGCCAGCGCAGGACCGAGAAGGGCGGCACCGCCTGCGAGGCCGAACAGTTGCAGCGCACGTCGACGTGAGAGAGCGTTTATCGTCACGTGGCGTGACGGTACGAACTCGAGGCATGCCGAGGCGATGGAAAAACTCATCGCGATCCTTGGGCGGTCAGCCGTCGAAGGCTCCGGCGAGGTACTCGGCGCGGCAGGCGTAGCGGGCGAGCTTGCCGCTCGTGGTGCGCGGAATGGTGCCCGCGGAGACGAACCGCACGTCGGCCACCGCCAGCCCGTGTCGTTCGGCGACCACGGACCTGATGGCCTCGGCCGACGGCTCGGGGTCGATCCGACTCGTGCGCGCCGCGCGTTCGGCCACGACGACCACGCGCACGCCATCGGCGTCGTCGGCGGGCACGGTGAAGGCCGATGCGTAGCCGCGCCGGACCAGTTCGGTGGCGTCCGCGACGGTGGCCTCGACGTCCTGGGGGTAGTGGTGGCGGCCATCGACCGCGAGGATGTCGGCCAGCCGGCCGGTGACGTAGAGCTCTCCGTCGAGGCGGCAGCCGAGATCACCCGTGCGCAACCACGTTTCGCCGTCCGGAACCCCCTCGGCATGGCTGCCGGCCGTCAGCCGGGATGACGGCCTGGCGGTGAACGCGTGCCGGGTCTCCTCCGGCCGGCCCCAGTAGCCGCGGCCGACGTTGTCGCCGTGCAGCCAGATCTCGCCCACGCTGCCGTCGGGAAGTTCCGCTGCGCTTCGCGGATCGACGATGATGCACCACTGACTGCGGGCGATCTGGCCGCAGGCGACCTGCGCAACCGCACCCGGGTCGTCGGCGGGGACGGGCACCGCGCGGTCGAGGGTCAGTTCGGTGCGGTCGAAGTGCACCACGGTCGGTGGCACGTCCGGCGCCACCGTCGAGACGAACAGCGTTGCCTCGGCGATCCCGTAGGAGGGCTTGATCGCGTTCGGCGACAACCCACGTGGCCCGAACTCGGTCTGGAAGGCCGTGATCGCCGACATGCTGACCGGCTCGGATCCGATGATCATCACGACGTTCGCCAGATCGACGTCCGCGTCCGGTGGGAGCTTGCCACGTGCTGCGGTCCACTCGTAGGCGAAGTTGGGCGCCGCCGTGACGACCCGCCCGTGCCGGGATTCCTCCGACAACGCCTCGATCCAACGCTCGGGCCGACGGACGAAAGCCGTCGGTGAGAGCAGCGTCGAGTGGCCACCGTAGACCGCGGGGAAGCCGATCATCGACAGCCCCATGTCGTGGTACAGCGGCAACCAACTGACGCCGTGGGTGTTTCGGTCCAGCAGGTCGATGGACAGGATCATCTGAATCAGGTTCGTGCCTACCGCGCGGTGAGTCACCTCGACGCCGACGGGCGGGCGTGTCGAGCCCGAGGTGAACTGCAGGTGCGAGACCGCCTCGACGTCGATCTCGACCGGCGAGAAGTGGTCGCCCTCGGAGTCCGCGACCTCGTCGATGACGACCACTGCCGGTCGTCGTGCCGTGGGCAATCGGTCGATGAAGTCCTCGACCGATTGAAGCGCGGACGCCGTCGTCAGCACCGCGGTCGGCTGGGCATCGGCGAACGCCGTCTCCAAACGTTCGGCGTGGCCCTGCAATTCGGGGGCGAACAGCGGGACCGCGATCGTCCCCGCCTTGATTGCGGCGAAGAACCCGGCGACGTAGTCGAGCCCCTGCGGCGCGAGTATCGCCACGCGTTCCCCGGTGCCGGCAACGCGTTGGATCGCGGCTCCGACGGCGCGCAGGCGGGTACCGAGCTGTGCCCAGGTCAACTCGATGGCGCGGACACCGGCGGACCCGGTGTGATCCAGGTACCGGTATGCCACGCCGTCGCCGACGTTGTGAATGTTGCGGTCGATCAGCGAGATCAGGTTGACCCCTGGCGGAAGCACGACGCGTCCCCGTGCGTCGAGGCAGTCCTCGATCCGCAGCAACCCGGGATGGCCCGGGGAGACGACTGAATGACCATGGCTCACAACGCGATCCATGGTCTTCAGTCTAGGCGTCAGCCTGCTGCTGCGACCGCTGCGTCGTAGTCCGGCTCCTGGCCGATCTCGGGCACCAGCTCGGTGTAGACGACGTTGCCGTCCGCACCCACGACGACGACCGCGCGGCCCAGCAGGCCCGCCATCGGCCCGTCGGCGATGGTGATGCCGTAGTCCTCGCCGAACGAGTCGCGGAAGGCCGATGCCGTGGTGACGTTCTCGATGCCCTCGGCGCCGCAGAACCGCTTCTGCGCGAACGGCAGGTCCTTGGACACGCACAGCACGGCGGTGCCCGAGGAGGCGGCCCGCTCGTTGAAGGCCCGGACGCTGCTGGAGCACACGGGCGTGTCGACCGACGGGAAGACGTTGAGCACGAAGGGCTTGCCACTGAACTGGTCGCTGGTGACCTGGCCCAGGTCGGTGCCGGTCAGCGTGAAGCTCGGCGCAGGACTGCCGACCGCGGGCAGTTCGCCGACGGTGTTGATGGGGTTTCCGCGCAAGGTTATCTGTGCCATGTGGACAGTCTGCCAAGCGCGGTGGTTCCGTGGTCGGCCAGGGTGGCCAAGATCGGTCGGTTGGTCAGGCGCGTCGCGCCGTCACCACTCGATGACGCGGGAGAGGTACGGCGCCATGTCGGTGGTGCGGACCGGAGAGACCGCGACGGCGGTATCGCTCACGCCCACCATCTGGCCGTTGCCGATGAACATCGACACGCTCTGCGTACCGTCCGGTCCGTAGAACAGCAGATCGCCCGGCAGGGCCTCCGACGGCAGGATCTTGCGACCGACCTTGTACTGCTCGCCCGACGAGCGCGGCATCTTGATGCCTGCGCCTGCGAAGGCGTAGACGATCAGGCCGGACGCGTCGAAACCGGGGACCCGCGGGGCGACCGGCACGGTGGGCGCCGCAGGGGTGACGAGGCCGGGAAACAGCGGGTCGGGGTTGGCCGCGGCCAGGCCCGTCGCGGACTGCTCGGGCTGCTGTAGGCGCTCCGTACTCACCGGTGGCAGCGAGGGGCCGTTGACGTCACCGCCGCCATAGGTGAACGGCACGCCCTGTTGCGACATCGCGCGCTTGATCACGTACTGAATGGCCTGCTGACGCTGAGCCGACGTCGCGTCGGCGCCGGCCAGGCCGGGTGTCGCGACCAGCACGGTCATGCTGACGGCGAAGGCGGTGATCGCTGCGAATGCCCTGGTGAGTCTCATCGGTCTTTCTCGTTCGTGCGGTCGGCACCGGTCGGGACCCCGTTTCGGCGGGCCGCCGGCGAAGTCACGCTCTTCACTTCTGTCACTTCCACACCACATCGTGCCATCCCCGTCGTCAATAACGGCGTGCCGAGGGGAATCTTGGTCAGACCGTGACCGAACGGTGATCATGAAGGTGTGTTGCCAATCACGTTCACCCAGTTGCGATTTCACGCATCCCGGGGAGAGCGCGGCGTGGCAGGATGCGATGCGTGCACGCACCGACCGAACAAACCTGGTCAGACCGCCTGTGGCGCGAGATCGAACCGACGTTCGCCGCGATCCTCGCCCACCCGTTCGTCACGGGTCTGACCGACGGCACCCTCGACGACCGAGCCTTCGCGCAGTACGTCGCGCAGGACGTCCACTACCTGCGTGACTACGCCCGCGCGCTGGCGATCGTCGGCGCGAAGGCTCCCACGCTCGCCGACACCGCGACGTTCGCCCGCCACGCCGCGGAGGTCTTCGACGTCGAACTCCAGCTGCACGACTCGCTGCTCCCCCAGCTCGGGCTCGACGCCGACCTGCTGGCCCTCTCACCCGTCCTGCCCACCACCCGCGCCTACACCAGCTACCTGGTGGCGACCGCGTACGGCGGGACCTTCGCCGAGGGGCTCGCGGCGATCCTGCCCTGCTACTGGATCTATGCCCGCGTCGGGACGGCGCTCGCCGAGCGCGGTTCGACAGACCCCAGATATCAGCTGTGGATCGACGGCTACTCCGGCGAGGAGTACGCAGCCACCGTCGACGAGGTGCTGGCGGTGACCGATCGCATCGGCCCGACGCTCACTGCGGCCGATGAGGCCACGGCGCGCGCGCACTTCGCCACCACGGCCCGATACGAGTGGATGTTCTTCGACGCCGCGCACCGGTTGGAGGACTGGCCCGTCTGAGCGACCGAGCCGGTTCTCACGCTCCCGCCCTGCGCGTCCTGACCTCGGGCACCATCCACCTCGGCGACGCCGTCACCCTCTGAAGACCTGCCTGCTCGTCCCGTGTTTCCGGCTCGGGTATTCGGGAACATCCACACCCCCGCCGACGTTGACCTGGCGCCGGACGAGAACGAAGGGAACTGCATTGGCCACCGACTACGACGCCCCACGCAAGACCGAGACCGACGACGTCGCCGACGAGTCGCTGGAAGCACTCGCCGGACGTCGAAACGACGCCGCAACGGCCGTGCTCGACGTGGACGATGGCGAGGACGACGATCTGTTCGACCTTCCCGGCGCCGACCTGTCGGGCGAGGAACTCACCGTGCGCGTCGTCCCGAAGCAGGCCGACGAGTTCACGTGCTCGCGGTGCTTCCTGGTGCAGCACCGCAACCGCCTCGCCCTGCAGACCGACCGTCAGCAGATCTGCTCGGACTGCGTCTAGAGTTCGTCGATCCTGCCTGCGATCGCCTCGAGCATCGCGTCGACCCGAACCGCGTCGAAACCCCGCCGTCCCAACGGCGGCTTGGGGAATCGCACGCCGCGGACGTCCGCCGATGACAGATGGCCGCGGCCGTCCAGCCGTCGCGCCGCGAGTTGCAGGAAGTCGTTGACCGACTTCTCGTCGTATCCGCGCTTGCCCCACGGCGGCTTCTCGAACGTCGCCCCCCGAACGTCTTCCGCCGTCAGGCGCGTCTCACCGTTCACGCCGCTGAAGATAGCCGACCAAGACGTCGGCCATCGCCGGAACGGCTTGCCGGGCAATGACTTCGTACCCGTGGGTGCTCAGCGTCGGCAGGCACAGCAGGCCCGCCTTGGCCGTCGAGCCGTTGGCCTTGGCGTGCGAGGCATCCGATTCGAATGCCCCGAGAACTGCGGCCTGGGGCGATAGACCCAACCCGCCGGCCACGTCCATCAGAGCATCGGCGACGTCCTTGTCGTAGGCGCACAGCGCATCGCTGTACCCGATGACGGGACCGCCGTGCACGGTCGTGGAGTACTCCTGCTCGCTCGGGCCGACCTCCAGCGCGATCACGAGGTCGCCCGGCAAGGTGCGGCCGGCATACGAGCCGCCGATTCCGCCCACCTCCTCGTTGGTCGTGAAGACCAGGTAGGCGTCGCGCGCCGGACGCCGACCCTCCTCCCGGATCGTGTGCGCAGCGCGTAGCAGGGCCGTGATCGCGGCGCGGTCGTCCATGAAGTAGGACCCCACGTAGTCGCCGAACTCGACCAGCGTCCGCTTGGTGCGGTCGACGCACACCCGAGTCCCCGGCCTGATCCCCGCGTCGGACAACTCCTCGGGCGTGCGGCCGGTGAACACGTAGACGTGCAACCAGTCGAGCGCCTTGTCGCCCTGACCGGGCTTGGTCTCCCAGATGCGTTGACTCTCCTTCGTGGTGTGCTCCGACCCGAGGGTCAGCACGCCACACAGGGTGGCCCGGTCGCCGAGCATCGCCACCGGTCCCAGACCGAAGTTCCCGGGATACATCGTCCCCAGCGGCGTGAGACGCACCGTGCCGTCGTCCTCGATCCGCTTGACGAGCATCGACAGTTCGTCCAGGTGCGCGGTCACGCGGGTCGCGACGGGACCTCCTCGCTCGACGCCGTGCACGAGTCCGACGAGGTTGCCCGCTTCGTCGATCCACGTCTCGTCGACCAGCGGCTCGAGTTCGCGCAGGCACACCCGGCGAACGTCGTCCTCCTGCCCGCAGGGGCCGTAGGTGGCCACGAGTTCGGCCAGCAGGTCGAAATCGGAATCCTTCACTTCATCACGCCCTTCGTCATTCCAATGCCGTGCGCACCAGTCGCCGCCACCACTGCACCCGCTCCGGGTCGGTGACGGCATAGCGGGCCACGAGAGCCGGGTCCGGTGCAGGCGGCATCGGCGCCACCGGTAGTCGACCGTCGCGCGGCAGCAGCGAACGGACGGGCGACACGACGTCCCCGGCCAGAAGCGCGCGCGTCCCCAGTGAGCAGGCGAAGTCCAGCGTGGGCAGCGCACCGGCGAGGGCCACACCCGCGGCGAGGCCGATGGTCGTCTCGGCAGTCGAGGACACCACGCACGGCAGGTCGATCGTCTCGGCCAGCCGCAGACCGCGCCGCACACCACCGGCGAGGCCGCACACCAGCACCGCCACGTCGGCCACCTGCTTCAGGTCGACGCCGGCCGGGACGCCCGCGGAGATCCTGGCCGCGATGGGCACCGTCACCCGTCGGCGTACCTCGCCGAGCTCGGCCGGCGTACGGCAGGGCTGCTCGACGAACTCCAGATCACCCACCGCGTCGACGAAAGCGCCGATCGCAGCCGTCGCCGTGGCCACGTCCCACCTGCCGTCGGCGCGGCAGCGGATCGACCCGCCGGCGCCCAGTGCGGCCCGCACCGCCACCAACCGGGCCACGTCGTCGTCGATGCCGTCGGCGTCCGACCCGACGACGACCTCGGCCGTCGCACACCCCGACGCCCGCGTCAGCTCACCAGCGAGCACGTCGTCCACGGCCGGGATCGCCGCCGCGACCGACACGCGCCCACGGACGGGTTCCGGCCACGCCACCGTGCCGGGTTCCGTGGCGGCGGTCAGCCACCGCGCGACCTCGTCGGCGGTGCTGCCCGGCAGCGGGCTGAACTCGCCCCACCCCTGCGGCCCCTCCAGCAGGACGCCTTCGCGCACGCCCGGGCCATGGGCGAACGGTATGGCGAACACCAGCGCGGCGTCGAAGTCGATCAGCGTCCTCATCGCGGTCCACGCTAGTGAGTCGGCGCATCGGCCTCCGGCTCACCTACCCGGTGCCGACCAGTGCACCACCTTGACCGCCGTCATCTCGTCGAGCAGCTCGGGTCCGAAGCCGAATCCGTTGCCACTGATGCGTCGTGGCTCGGCAGCGCCGCCCGGGGCGCCACCGAAGACGGCGTTGATCTTGACGGTGCCCACCGGCAGGGTCCGCCAGGCGAGCTGAGCACGCCCCATGTCCGGCGTCAGTACGGTCGCCGCGAGCCCGTAGCGGTCGTCGGCGGCCTCGGCCACCGCGGTCTCGAAGTCCGGCACCACGCGCACCGGGGCGACGGGTCCGAACGTCTCCTCGGTGAGCACCAGCATGTCGGGCGTGCAGTCGGTGAGAACCGTGGGCGGGTAGAACGAGCCGGGGCCGGGCCGGGGTTCGCCGCCGAACGCGACGCGCGCACCTGCCTCGACCGCGTCGAGCACGTGCGCGTGCACCTGCTCCCGATGCCGTTGATCGACCAGCGGTCCGATCCGGCCGTCCCATTCACGTGCCTCGGCAACCAGGTCGGCGACGAAGGCCTCGGCCTGCGCCTCGACGACGTAGATGCGTTCCACCGAGGTGCAGATCTGGCCGGCGTTGGCGAAGGACCCGAGCGCGGCCTGCGCTGCAGCCCAACGCGTGTCGACCCCCTCGTCGACGATCAGCGCATCGTTGCCGCCATTCTCCAGCAGGGCCTTGGCGCCCCGAGCGGCGCAGGCCAGTGCGATGTCACGGCCGGTCGCGCTGCTGCCGACGTGGGCGACGACGTCGACGAGGGGGTGCTCCGCCAGCCGGGTGCCCGCGGTCCCGTCGCCGTCGACGATGTGCAGCACGCCCTCGGGCAGGTGCTCGGCGAGGATCTCGGCGAAGCGACGACCGGTCTGCGGGCAGCGCTCGGAAGGCTTGTGCACCACGGTGTTTCCGGATACGAGGGCGGCGCCCAGCAGTCCCGCGGCCACTGCCACCGGATCGTTCCACGGTGTCAGCACCGCGACGACACCGCGCGGTTGCGGCACCATCAG
>JAQSXQ010000453.1 GCA_029256565.1 Mycobacterium sp. | reverse complement strand
AGGTCGTGAACCGGGGTAGTGGAGGTCATGTGCATCCTTTGCTTTCAGCCGGTAAGTCCTTCTCGGACCGGCACGCGTATAACACCAGCGTAGGGTGCGCTGTTCCCGGGCCACCGCGTAGGCGGTGAAGTGGCGGCGTGTCAGGGCCTCCGCAGCGTGGTCGTGGCGATCGGCCCGTCGCCGCCCGCCCCGCACGTCGGGTCGACGACGGCTGCGGTGACGTCACGGGGGTCGTCGCCCGGCAGCACCAGGAGTACTGCAGGCCGATCGGCGACGCGGACCTGGCGCGCGCCGAGCGCCGTGGCCCCCGGCGGATACCCCAGCGCGGTCAGACACGCGGTCAGGCGCTGCGGAGCGGCCAGCGGGCCTGCGTCGACGGGCCCGTCGATCACGCCGTAGATCTGGCCGGCGGGCACCGGGAAGTCACCGGGTCCCGCCGTTGCCGTGATGCGGTCGACGGTGTCGCGTGCCGAGGGGACGGCGTCATTCCCGCCGAGCGTGGCCACGGCGACGCCGATCCCGACGACCGTGGCGGCCACCCCTGCGATCACCGCGACGGTCCGCAGCCTGGGCCAGCGGACTTGGCGCACCGCATGCGTGGCGCCAGCTGGTTGGGGCGGGTCTGCAGCGCGCAGGGCGTCCGCGATTCGGGCGGTCACGTCGTCTGGCACGTCCGGCGCCGAGTCCGCGTCCCCCGCGAGGCCGGCCAGGTCGCGGCGCACCCGGTCGAGCGCTGCCACGTCGCGTACGGCGTCGGGATCGGTGCGGATCCGGCTGCGCAGCCGGGCGGCGGTCTCGTCGTCGAGCAGCCCGGCCTGCAGGTCGGCGATCAGGGAAAGGGGCACCGGCGCGTCGGGCGGTGGCAGCCCGTCCCCGCTGGTGCCGCTCATCTGCACTCCCGATCGTGAACGGATCCGTCGCAGCGACGGATCATCGCGCAGTTTAGGGAATGGCGCCGACCAAACAGGCGTTCAATCGAGTGGGGGTAGCAGCATGTCTTTTGGAAGGTCGTCACCCATGTTCAATCGAAGGATTGCGACGATTGGATCGGCGGCCGTGATGGGGATCGGTGCATTCGCCGCTGCGGCGGGTATCGCCGCCGCTCCCACCGCCACCGCGGCACCGTGTAGTCAGTTCATCCAGCCGTACAACCCGTTCTTGCAGACCTGTGGAATCCCGAACAATCCGCCCGCCGTGCGTGGGGCTTCGCCGGGAGCGGGCGCGATCATCGCGTGCCGCAACATCCCCGGCTGCCTGTCCTACGTCGTCAACGGCGGACCGGGCTTCCCCGGGTACACCCGCTGACCGCTCAGCGAGGCAGGACGTCGGCGCGCCGCGCCGCGTCGTGCGACAAATAGCCCAGTGTTTCGGCCAATTTCGCGCGCGCCCGTGCGCAGCGGCTCTTGATCGTCCCCTCCGGTACGCCTAGCAGCAGCGCCGTCTCGGCGACCGAGTAACCGTGCATGTCCACCGCGACGACGGCTGCGCGCTGCTCGAGCGGCAGGCGCAGCAGCGCCCGTTCGACGACCAGCGCGGTGTCCACTAGCGCCGTCGGGTCGCCCGCCGGATGCTCGTCGTCGAGTAGCGGTGTCGTCGGGTGATTCTTGTTGTGCCGCAGGCGATCCAGGCACGAGTTGACGACGATGCGGTACAGCCAGCTGCTGACCGACGCGTCGTAGCGGAACGTCGCGGCCGTGCGGTGCGCCGACAACAGCGCATCCTGCAGGGCGTCGGCCGCGTCGTCGTGGTTGCGGCTCGTCAGGTGGGCCAGCCGGTAGAGCTGGCGTCGGTGCCGGTGGAACAGCGTCGCGAACGCGTGCCGGTCACCGGCGACGTGGGCTGCCAGCAACTCCGCATCGGACCGAACGTCCTCGGCGGAGTCGGCGGCGTCGTTCACAAGGCAAACCCTAAGCACGCCGGAGCACCCCTCGTGACACCTCTTGTGTCGCGGTACCGCTGACCTGGGGTTAGCGCACCCGAGGCCTGGGGATGACCGTCAGCCCGCGGCGGTGAGCGTGATGTCCGACAGCGTGGACTCGCTCCTGCCGTCGACGGTGCCGAGCGTCGTGATCCACACCAGCACGTACGAGGTGGGGGAGGCGTTGCTGATCGGGATCGTGTTCGAGCCGGTCTTCATCGGGGTCGGCGGCGTCATCTCGGTCGTGTCCTCGAGCGAGGCGGGCGTCGCGGACTGGGCCGAACGGATCTGGATCGCCGTGCCGGTGCTGTTGAGGTTCACCGTCACCGACGCGAGCGTCGTGGGCTGCGGCAGCTGCAGCACCAGACCGACGCCGCTCTTGAAGCCGGGGAACGGTGCGGGATCGCTGTAGGTGTCGGTCGGCCATCCGGTGGCGGGGTTCCCATCGATGGCGAGGCCGGCGTCACTCGGGTTGTCCGCTTCACCGCCCGGTGAGAACACCGTCGCACGAACGGGTTTCACCACGCCGGTGGCGGGGGCGTCGGTCTCGCTGGTCGGGGCGTTGAGCCCCAGTTCGTTCCTGTCGAGCGGGCCGCCGACGTCACCGAACAGGCCACGTAGACCGATCGCGAGTCCGACGAGCACGATGACGAGGATGACGGCGCCGACGGCGATGCCGATGATCATGCCCTTGCGCCTGCGTCGCTGACTCTCGGGATCAGCCGCGGCCAGCGGGGCCTTGCCGCTGCCCCCGTTGGCACCGGGATCGGCGACGGGCGTGATCAACTCGGTGCGGTCGGCGACGGCAGTGGCCTGCTGCAGGAGGTTGAGCAGCGTGCCCGCGGTGCGGATGCCGCCGTTCTCCTGCACGGCGCGTGCGGCGGCCGCGGAGATCTGGAACGGTATCTCGCGGTCCACGGCACGCGGCTCGACGGGCTGCCCGGAGGCGTCCATCTCGGCCTGGGCCATGCCGCTGTTGGCGCCGGACTCCGGCAGGGGCCAGCGGTCGACGAGCAGGGCGTACAGCGAGGCGCCGATGCCGCGGATGTCGTCCTCGGGCTCGGCGTCGGGCATGGTCGCCGGGAAGGCCAGCGCCACGTCACCGTCGATGCTGACCCGGACGCGTCCGGGGTGGTCGATGGAGAGCGCGACGCCCTCGCGGTGGGCTGCCTCGGCTGCCGCGGCGAGGGACTGGATCGCACGGGCGCCGCCGATCGCCGACGGTGCGGTCTCGGCGACCTCGGCCAGCGAGCCGCCGCGGATCCACTCGGCGACCACCAGCCCGCCCGAACCGGTGTTGGCGACGTCGAGCACGCGTGCCACGCCGGGCATGTTCAGCCTGCTGAGCCTCAGCGTGCGGGACAGGATCTCCTGCAGCTCGTCGTCGGGCAGCACGGCATCCGGGTCGACGAACGTGAGTGCCACCTGGCGGTCGAGCGC
>JAQSXQ010000452.1 GCA_029256565.1 Mycobacterium sp. | reverse complement strand
AGCGACGGGAACGACGTCATGTAGCTGCCAGGGAAGTTCTCCATCGTCTTCCAGATCCACGGGCGCACCGCTTCCCTGCCTCGCATGGTGCCCGCCGCGTGTTCCACGTAGACGACGTCATCGGTGTACTGGTCGACCCACGGATCCCAGTCCCTCGTCTGCGCGGCGCGGTCGACCGTCTGCTCGAAGACCGCGAACGCGTCGACCAATTCCGCCCGGCTGAAAGTGCTACCCGTCACACCAGAACTAGAACACGTTCTACCCGTGCTTGTCGAGGGCGGCGTATCGTCCGATCATGACCAAGCTGCTGGTCGGCGCGGTGGCGGCCATGTGCGCCGTCACGTGGGCGCCGCCCGCTGCGGCAGACGTTCCTGGCCTGGTCGACGTCGGTGATGGACGCCGTCTGTTCCTCGACTGCCAGGGCGAAGGGACGCCCACGGTGTTCGTGATCCCCGGCAAGGGCAGCTACGCCGAAGCGTGGAACGCAGCGGTCGTGCCCGACGATCCGATCCGCTCGTCCCCGTACGACGTGATCGACCGTGCGAACGTCGCGCCAACGCCGGAGTCGGTGCAACCGATCGTCGCGCGCACCACCAGGATCTGCGTCTACGACCGCCCCGACACCCGCCCGGACGGCCCCGACCAGTCCACGCCGGTCACCCAACCGCACACCGTGCAGCAGGACGTCGACGACGTCGTCCGGCTGATCGCAGCGGCCGGCCTCCCGACGCCGATGGTGTTCGTCGCCCACTCCTACGGCGGCCTCGTCCTCGACCTGCTCGCCCGACAGCGCCCCGATCTCGTCAGCGGGCTGGTGTTCACCGAACCCACGTCCGAATTCCTGCGGTTCGTCGGACGACCCGACCAGAACGCCGCCTTCAACGCCGACGCGCAGACTGCCCCTCCAGGCGAGGAGGCCGTACTGCCCGACGACGCGTTCGCCGCGATCAGCGCCGCTCCCCCACTGCCCCGGGTGCCTGCGATCGTGCTCAGCGCAGACCGGTTCGCCGACCCCGCGGTGGTGAAGCCGGACAACTACACCCAGGCGCAGATCCGCCGGGCCAACGACATGCTGGCCGAAGCGCTGGGCACCGTCGACGTCGTCATCCCGGGCACCGGGCACAACCAGATGCTGTATCAGCCGCGAGCCATCGCCGACCAGATCCTGACGGTCGTCGACGAGGTGCGCGCCACGGGGTGATGGCAGGAACTTTCCGCAGGGCGTCCGGGGTTGTACTAGTGCCAACCCTTAGGAGGACCAGTGGCGAAGGAGTACATCAAGAACCCCGCGGCCGTGAGTGCGCTCTCACCCGAGCAGTACCAGGTCACCCAGAAGGACGGGACCGAGCGCCCGTTCACCGGTGAGTACTGGGACAACCACGAAGCGGGTATCTACGTCGACGTGGTGTCCGGTGAACCGCTGTTCGCGTCCGTCGACAAGTTCGAGAGCGGCTCGGGCTGGCCGAGCTTCACCCGGCCGATCCAGACGCCCGACGGCACGAACTACGTGCAGGAGAAGCGCGACTTCAGCCATCTGATGATGCGCACCGAGGTCCGTTCGACCCACGGCGACAGCCACCTGGGCCACGTCTTCAAGGACGGCCCGCGCGAGGCCGGTGGGTTGCGCTACTGCATCAACTCGGCTTCGCTGAGGTTCATCGCGCTCGACGACCTCGAAGCAGAGGGCTACGGCGAGTTCAAGGCACTATTCACTCCCGAGGAGGCACAGGCATGACGACCCAAACCGCGATCCTGGCAGGCGGATGCTTCTGGGGCATGCAGGACCTGATCCGCAAGCAGCCCGGTGTGGTGTCCACCCGCGTCGGCTACACCGGCGGCAAGAACGACCATCCGACGTACCGGAACCATCCGGGCCACGCCGAGGCCATCGAGATCGTCTACGACCCGGCCCAGACGGACTACCGCGCGATCCTGGAGTTCTTCTTCCAGATCCACGATCCGTCGACGAAGGACCGGCAGGGCAACGACGTCGGCTCGAGCTACCGTTCGGCGATCTTCTACGTCGACGAGGAGCAGAAGCGCGTCGCCGAGGACACCATCGCCGACGTCGACGCGTCGGGCCTGTGGCCCGGCAAGGTGGTCACCGAGGTGACCCCTGCCGTCGACTTCTGGGAAGCCGAGCCCGAGCACCAGGACTACCTGGAGCGCTACCCGAGTGGCTACACCTGCCACTTCCCCCGCGCCGGGTGGACGCTGCCCAAGCGCGCGAAGGTCTAGGAGCCTAGGAACTCACCGAGAGCGGGGTGGCGCGTCGTCGCAGGACGGCGCGTCCCCCGCTCTTCGGCGTGTAGGCCACGCCACGGGAGTGCGACTTCTCGTCCGGCGCCGTGGTGGGTTCGATCGCGAAGTGGCGCAGCACCGTTCGCAGTACGACGTCCATCTCGACGTTGGCGAACACCGCACCCACGCAGCGCCGCGTGCCGCCGCCGAATGGAATGAAGGCCAGCGGCGGACGGTTGCCGACGAACCGCTGCGGGTCGAAGCGGTCGGGATCCGGGAAGTCCTGCGACCGGTGCTGCATCTGGTTGATCGCCACCGTCACCGAATAGCCCTTGGGTATCACCCATTCGCCGAGTTCGAAGGTCGGCGAGTACACGTGCCTGCCCGCGAAGTCGATGACGGTGCGCGACCGCTGGGTCTCGAGGATCGTGGCCTGCCGGTACTCGTTGTCCTCGGTGGCGGCCTCCGCCTCGAGTGTGGCCAGCACGTCGGGATGACGGGTGATCCGTTCGAACGCCCACGCCAGCGTGGAGGCGGTCGTCTCGTGTCCGGCGGCGAGCAGCGTGAGCAGTTCGTCGGCGATATCGCGCTGGGACATCGCCGATCCGTCTTCGTAGGTGCTGCGGAGCATCAGCGCGAGGACGTCGTCGCGGCTGTCGAAGTCCGGGTCGGCGCGGACGTCCTCGACGAGCCGGTCGATGACGGCGTCGTACTGGCGGCGGTAGTTCGCGAGCTTGCTCCACGGGGAGAAGCGGCCGAGATCCCGCGAAGGTGCAGGCAGCACAGCCAGTTTCGAGCCGAGCGTCACCCAGGGCGGGATGATCTCGCGCAGTTCGTCGAGGCGTTCCCCGTCGGCGCCGAACACCGCGCGCAGGATCGCGTTCAGCGTGATCCGCATCATCGGCTCGAGGGTCTCGAATTCCGTTCCGGACGGCCAAGATTGCGCCTCGCGCAACGTCTCCTCTTCGAAGATGCGCTCGTAGTTCTTGATGCTCTTGCCGTGGAACGGCGGGGTGAGCAGCTTGCGCCTGCGGCGATGCTCGGCGGATGTTGCCGACGTCGTCGGTGTTGGCGCTGAACAACTGCTTGGCGAGCTGCGGGTCGGCGACCACCACGGCGGGGCCGAACACCGGCAGCGTCATGGTTACGGCGTCGCCGTAGCGGCGCATCATCCGCTCGATCGTCCAGGTCCGCGAGACGGCGTACGCCACCCCCTGTAGGAACTTCGGCCACTTGGGGCCTGGTGGCAGCTTGATGGTCGCTGCCGTCGTGGTCGAGGCATCGCCGACGGTCGCATGGCTCACGCGAATCTCCAACCCGTGTCGTGGTACCGCGATGTACCGGACGTTGTGAGGTACGGTACCGCTTGGTACCGGACATGCGCAAGGGCTGGAGGTGACGCAGTGAGCACGGCTCTCGCCCACACGGATCCCACGGGTCCGCAGGGGTTCCGCACCAGACTCCTCGACGGGCTGACCAGGGCCATCGAAGAGCGCGGTTACCGCGACACCACGGTCGCCGACATCGTGCGCAACGCCAAGACCTCCAAGCGCACGTTCTACGGTGAATTCGACAGCAAGGAAGAGTGCTTCCTCGCGCTGCTGCGGGCCAACAACGACGCCATGATCACGGGCATCGTCTCCGCCGTCCAGCCCGAGGACGAGTGGCACGTCCAGATCCGCAGCGCGGCAACGGCTTACGTCGACCACATCGCGTCGCGGCCGGCAGTCACCCTGAGCTGGATCCGCGAGGCGCCCGCCCTCGGCGCCGCGGCGCTGCCCCTGCACCGGCTCGCCATGGGCGATCTGACCAACATGCTCGTCGACCTGACCGACAGCCCCGGCTTCCGACGCGCGAACCTGCCGCCGATCTCGCGGCCGCTGGCCCTGATCCTGCTGGGCGGTTTGCGCGAACTCACCGCGCTGACCGTCGAGGACGGCAGCGACCTGCACCTGATTCTGGAACCAGCCGTCGTCGCGGCGACGGCGATCCTCGGCCCGCGGATCAGCTCAGCATGAGTCGCGCGGACTTCTCCAGCCGCCGGGCGATGTCGGCGTAGGACGCCTGACCCATACCCGCCCGCACCAGCGCGCCCGAGTAGAGCATCTCGAGCGAGTCGACGACCTCGGGATCGGTGTTGGGCGCCAATGCGGCGGCCAGCCGGTCGCGGATGTCGCGGCCGATGCGCTGCCGCAGCACGTCGACGTCGGGATCCCGACCGAGCAG
>JAQSXQ010000451.1 GCA_029256565.1 Mycobacterium sp. | reverse complement strand
TTCCTCTCCGATGTGATTGGGGCGCAACCGTTCCCGAACCGACACATGAGCGTCGAGTCGCTCTACGAGTACGGATCGCGAGCCGGGCTGTGGCGGCTGCTGCGGATGTTCGACCGGCACGACGTGCCGCTGACCGTCTTCGGCGTGGCGACCGCGCTGGCAGCCAACCCCGCGGCCGTCGCTGCATTCGCTGCCCGCGGTGACGAGATCGCCTGTCACGGATTGCGTTGGCTCAGTTATCAACTGGCCGATCCCGAGATCGAGCGCAGACACATGGCGCAGGCGGTGTCGCTTCTCGCCGAGTTGACCGGCGCCGCACCGCGGGGCTGGTACACCGGCCGTGACTCCCCGCACACCAGGGGTTTGGTGGTCGAGCACGGCGGGTTCCTCTACGACTCCGACTCCTACGCCGACGACCTGCCGTACTGGACCAGGGTGGCGGGTCGCGACCACCTGGTGGTGCCTTATGCGCTCGACACCAACGACATGAAGTACGTGTCGACGAGCGGATTCGCCAGCGGGACCGAGTTCTTCGACTACCTGCGCGACGCCTTCGACGTGCTCTACGCCGAAGGCGAAGCGGGTGCGCCGAAGATGATGTCGGTCGGACTGCACTGCCGGCTGGCCGGGCGGCCGGGGCGCGTCGCAGCGTTGGAGCGCTTCATCGACCACGTCCGTGCCCGCGACCGCGTGTGGATCGCACGACGGGTCGACATCGCCGAGCACTGGGTGCGGACCTTCCCGCCGGGGGCGTGAATCGATTCCTTGACCCTCCCGCAGGGGGAGACCCCAGACTGGCGGCATGCTCACGATCGGCGACTTCTCCAGGATGACGCAACTCAGCGTCAAGACCCTGCGGCACTACCACGACGTCGGACTCGTCACGCCCGCGCGCGTCGACCCCGACACCGGATACCGCTACTACAGCAGAGATCAGGCGGCGGCCGCCCAGGTGGTGCGCAGGCTGCGCGACCTCGACATGCCCGTACCCGAGGTCAAGTCGGTGCTGGCCGCCGACCCCGACGACCGCAATGCGCTGATCGGCGCCCACCTGGCGCGGCTGGAGGCCCGGCTGGCCGGGACGCAGGCCGCGGTCGAGGCCCTGCGGGCGATCCTCGACCGGCCCGCGGTCACACCCGAACTCGAGCACCGCAGCGTCCCGGCGCAACGGGCGCTGGCCATCCACGCCGATGAGGTGGATCGCGACGACCTGGCGCAGTGGTTCCTCGACGCCGCAGCCGAACTGATCGACGTGACCGAGTCGCGCGGAGTGCGCCGCGACGGCCCGGTCGGCGGGCTCTACGGCTTCGAGGTGTTCGCCACCGATCGCGGACCCGCAACGGCGTTCGTACCCGTGGCCGGTGAGGTCGGCGCCGCCGGACGGGCGCGCCGAATGACCGTTCCCGCAGCCGAACTCGTCGTCGTCCGACACCGCGGACCGCACGACGACGTCGACCTGGCGTACTCCGAACTCGGCGACTACGCCACCCGGCACGAGATCAGCGTGGAGGCACCGCTGCGCGAATACTACGACCGCTTCATCTGGGACACCGACGACTCGTCGCAGTGGATGACCGACCTCTGCTGGCCCGTCTTCCGGTCCGATCGGTCGGCCTCGTGAGCGCCGCACTGAGCCTGGACGGGCGACGAGCGCTCGTCACGGGCGGAAGCAAGGGCGCAGGCGCGGCGGTGGTCGCGCGGCTCCAGGCGGCCGGTGCCCACGTCACCGCCGTGGCCCGCAACCGCCCAGACGACGCCGACGGATCCGTCGACTTCGTCGCCGCGGATATCACCACTGCCGACGGCGCCCGCACGGTCGCCGACCACGTCGCCGGCCACGGAGGCAGTGACATCCTGGTACACGTCGCCGGTGGATCATCGTCACCCGCAGGCGGATTCGCGACCCTGACCGACGACGACTGGGCCAACGAGCTGAATCTCAACCTGCTCGGCGCCGTACGCCTGGACCGGGCGTTGATACCGGCGATGATCGAGACCGGCCGGGGCGCCATCGTGCACGTCGGCTCCATCCAGAGCCGACTGCCGCTGTACGACGGCACACTGGGTTACGCCGCAGCCAAGGCCGCGCTGCGCACCTACGGCAAGGGGCTGGCCGACGAACTCGCGCCCAAGGGCATCCGGGTGAACATGGTGTCGCCCGGCTTCATCAGGACGACCGCGGCCGAGGCGCTCATCAAGCGCATCGCGGCGGGCGCCGACGGTGACGAGGCCGCGGCGCTGCAATCGCTGATGGCCTCGCTGGGCGGCATCCCGCTCGGCCGTCCGGCCCAGCCCGAAGAGGTGGCCGAGGTGGTCGGCTTCCTGGTGTCGGACGCTGCGGCCTCGGTGGTCGGGGCGGACGTCGTCGTCGACGGCGGGACCGTGCGCACCATCTGACCGACGGGCGGCGGGCGAGGTGGCGCGATCTGCGAGTCGGGTGGCGCGCATTGCGAGCGCGGTGGCGCGGATGTCGTCGTAGCTTTGGGTCGATCGAAGAAATCGACCACCCATCGACTACCCAAGGACACCCCATGAGCTGGTCAACGAAGGACATCCCCGATCTGCACGGCAAGGTCGCCGTGATCACCGGCGCCAACGGCGGACTCGGCCTCGCGTCCGCCAAGGCGCTCGCCGGGCGCGGGGCCCACGTGGTGATGGCGGTGCGCAACGAAGCCAAGGCGGCAGACGCACACGCCGAACTCGTGGCCGCTCACCCCGGTGCGGCACTCGAGATCGTCCGGCTCGACCTCGGTTCACTGGCGTCGGTCGCCGCCGCTGCCGAGCAGATCGCAGCCACCCACGACCGCATCGACATCCTGATGTGCAATGCCGGCGTCATGGCGCTGCCGCAGGGCACGACGGTCGACGGCTTCGACACGCAGATGGGCACCAACGTCCTCGGCCACTGGGCGCTGATCTCACACCTGCTGCCGGTCGTCGTCGCGACACCCGGCGCTCGGGTGGTGACGCTGTCGAGTACCGCCCAACACGCGGGCCGCCCGATCGACCCGGCGGATCCGCACATGCGCGACGGCTTCGACGAATGGCGCATGTACGGCCAGACCAAGCTGGCGATGCGTCATCTCGCGGTGGGCCTGCAGGCGCAGTTCGACAGGGCGGGCATCGACGCGAAGGCGCTGTCGGCCCAGCCGGGGCTGACGAACTCCGATCTCCAAACCACGACCCAGGCGCACGGCAGCGCGGGTCTGCTCGGCACGGTCTCGGAGAAGCTGGTCAAGCTGACGGGCATGTCGACCGACCGCGGTGCGCTCAGTCAGTTGCGCGCGGCCGTCGACCCGAAGGCCCCGGGCGGCGGGTTCTACGGACCGCTGTTCGTCACCAACGGTCCGCCGGTGCGCAAGCCGCTGGT
>JAQSXQ010000450.1 GCA_029256565.1 Mycobacterium sp. | reverse complement strand
TGCCTGGTTCAACGAGTGTGATCTTGACGCGATTCCGACGCCTCCTGTGGTGTGCGCTACCCCGATGTCACCGGTCGTGGGGTTTGGGATGGCGAAGTAGGGGCAGCCTCCGTCTCATGTCCGAGCCCACCAGCCACGACCTAGCCGTGCGTATGGCCGACTTGGCGCGCGCCGTCGCTGCGCCCCGATCGGGCGAGGAGATCTTCGAAGAGGTGACCAAGGCCGCGGTGGAACTGATCCCCGGCGTCGACACCGCAGGCATCCTGCTGATCACCAAGGGCGGGAAGTACGAATCCCACGCGGGCACCACCGAGCTACCCCATGAACTCGATGAGCTACAGCACCTGCTGCAGGAGGGGCCGTGCCTCGACGCGGCGTTCGACGACATCTTGGCCGTAGAGGACTTCCGGGAGGAAACGCGCTGGCCTGCCTATTCCGCGGCCGTCGCCAAGCTGGGCGTGTTCAGCAGCCTGTCGATGCGTCTGTACACGAACGAACGCACCGCAGGGGCGCTCAACCTGTTCGGTTTCGAGCCGACGCAATGGGACTCCGAGAAGCGGACCACCGGCATCGTGCTCGCCGCGCACGCCGCGTCGGCGATCATGTCGAATCGCCAAGGTGAGCAGCTGCAGTCCGCGTTGTCGACCCGCGACCGCATCGGCCAGGCCAAGGGCATCATCATGGAGCGCTACGGCGTCGACGACATGCGGGCGTTCGACATGCTGCGGCGACTGTCGCAGGAGGGCAACACCCCGCTCGTCGACATCGCCGCGCGGGTGATCGAGACCCGCAACACGTGAGCCGACCAACTCCCTGAGCTACGTCGGCTCGTCGCCGTTCTCGTCCGGCTCGACCAGACGCGCCTCCATGAAGTCGTCGCTGTAGGGCGCGCGGGGCGGGGCGATCTCGTCGAGCCGCTCGTTGATGACGTGCGCGACGATGTCGTGCTGCATCGGCGGCAGCGCGATCGCTCCGTTGAGGTAGGCGTCGAGTTCGAAGCGTCCAGCTTCCCCGCCCATGCTGAAGTACCGGAGCCACAGTTCGTCGACGGACAAGTCGGCCGCCTCGAGGGCTCGTTGGAAGCGTGCGTTGAGACTGTTCTGTGTGGTCACGCGATCACTCATCCGTCGAGGAACCAACGATCGATTCGGCTACGTCGCGCAATGATCGTCGGGCCCTGTGCGATTCGGCCATGAGGTAGCGGAACGCCTCCTCGGGGCCTACCCGACGGCGCGCCATCACCATGCCGCGGGCCATGGCGACGACGTCGCGGGTGCGCAGCGTCTGCTTCAAGTCGTCGCTGAGGCGTGCGGCAGCTTCCACCGTCTGGACGTTCGCGACGAAGATCGCAGCCTGCTCGCCGAAACGGCGCAGCAGGTCCTCGTCCCGTTCGTCGAACGCGTCGACCTCGGTCGAGTAGACCTTGATGGCCCCATAGGCATCGTCATCGCGGACGAGCGGCGCACTCACGAACGATCGCATACCCAGCTCCTGAGCACGCGGAACCCAAGCGGGCCAGCGTCCTTCATCGGCTCGGCCGCCGGAGCGGAACACCGACAGCTCGCGCCACGAACTCAAGCAGGGGCCCTGATCGAGTTCGTACTGCAGGGTGTCGAGCCGCTCGACCAACGGATCGGTAGCTGCCGAGGTGGTGCGCTTGCCGTCGACGCTCAACAGGCTGACGCCGGCGCCGATGCTGTTGGGGATGGTGTCGGCGGCCAGCGACGTCAGGGTGTGGAGAGCACTCGCGACCGTCGACTCGGTCAGTAGGACACCCGACAGGTGTGCGAAGACGCCCGCCAATTCATCGGCCGGACTGGGTTCTACGGTCACTGAACGATCATCTCTTCCGAACTTCCCGCGTTGCTCTAGGTGTGACGCCGAGACGGGGGTGTACCACGGAGGTGGCACCGCAAACGTCAGCAGCGCCTTCGCCTTTGAAGACGCCGAACGAGGGTAATACCAGAGGTGACGAAGGAGAAAGCGCATGCCGAAGGATTCAGCGCACGACGAAGACGAGGCCAAGAAGGATCCTCCGGGCCCGGTCGACCACGGCCGCGAGGGCGGTATGGCGACTCGAGAGTTGGCACCGGAACTCAGCGAGACCGACCGAGACGACGAGTGACCGGCCTCAGACCCGGCCCTTGAGGATCAGGTTCCAGTAGGTCTGGGGGAGGCCGTAGCGGTCGAACGCCCATGCGGTGCGCCTCGGCTTGAGTGGGTCCACGAAGGAGGGCAGCGACGACGTCACCGCGCCGGAGCGGTCGAACTCGCCGGCGATGAGTAGGTGCGCATCGGTCGCTACCGGTGCCACGGTGTACCCGTCGTAGGTGTCCATCGACCCGCCCGTGCGAGCGGCCAGCACGTTGTCCACCAGGATCTTGACCTGGCGGCGCAGCGCTCCGCCCGAGGGATCCGTGTCGACCCCTGCGCCGTCGCCGATCGCCCAGACGTCGGGGTGCGCGCGGTGCCGGAACGTGCGGGGATCGACGTCGACCACGCCGTGCCGGTCGGAGTCGATGAGACCCGAGTCCGCGAGCCACGTCGGTCCGCGGAACGGGGGCACCAGGTGCAGCAGGTCGTAGGGCACGGGTTGCGGCACGCCGTCGGGCCCCTTGACCGTCAGTTCGTTCCGCCCTGGGTCGACGGCGGTCACCGAGGTGCGGTGCAGCACCTCGACGTTCAGTTCCTCTAGGCAGCGGCTCAGCCGGTCGTCGAGGTCGGGCACGTCAACGAGGCCGGTCCGATCGACGACCAGGGTGATGTCGATGTCCCCCAGTCGACCCGCACGCTTCCAGTGGGCGGCCGCGAGGAACAGCGGTTTGATGGTGGTTCCGGTGCAGCTGACCGGCGGGCGCGGGACGGTGAACACCGCACGCCCGGACCGCATCTCCCGCACCAGGTCCCAGGTCTTCTCGGCGTGATCGAGGTAGTTGCTCGCCACGGCTGGACTGCGCAGCGCTGCGGCGATGCCGGGAAGCGCCTCGTCATCGGGCACCAGTCCGGCGCCGAGGACGAGGTCGCGGTAACCGTGGGTTCGGCCCGAGGCGAAGGTGACCATGTGCGCATCGGGGTCGACGGCCACCGCGGAGTCTTGAATCCACGTGCAACCCTTGGGCGTCACCGATCGTTGCGTCCGTTCGGCGGTCCGCAACGCGGCCTGGCCGCCGCCGACGTAGGAGAGCAGCGGCCGGTAGGTGTGCACGAGCTGTGGTTCGACGACGGCAACGCTCGGGACGCCCTTGCGCAGGAAACGCGCCGCAGCGCTGACCCCGGCGTTGCCGCCGCCGATCACCAGGACGTCTGACCACCCGTCAGGGCGGGTGGCCGACGCCTCGTGGGAGCTGATGCTCAGCGCCGCACGGTGTTA
>JAQSXQ010000449.1 GCA_029256565.1 Mycobacterium sp. | reverse complement strand
CAAGACGGCTCAGGAGGGGGATGCCGGAAAGCCGGCCAGTAGGTTTCCGGAGTCCGCAGCCGGCTGATCCCGCCGACTAGTCGATCTCAGCCGTCCCGCGACCGCGCCGACCACGACGATCACCGCCAACGCCCACCAGAGGTAGGAGCCACCGGCCAGCTGGCGCCACAGCGGCGCCGCGGTCTCCTCGTGTGGGGTCATCAACGTGATCGGCGTCCACACCATGAGGGCGATGCCGCCCGCGCTCACGACTCCGAGGGCGACGTCGCGGTAGCGGTAGGCGACGACCGTGGTGACCAGCAGCGTCGGCAGCACCCACACCCAGTGGTGTGACCACGACACCGGCGACACCACCAGGCCGAACATCGCCACGCAGATCAGCGCAAGCACCGGCGCCTCGTCGATCGCGGTTGGCGGGTCGGCGCGATGGCCGCGCAAGATGCGCAGCGCAGCCCACGCCGTCAGTCCCAGCACGGCGAAGCACGCCGCCGTCCACAGCACGAACCGCAGGTCGTCGCCGATGCCGAGACGCGCCAGCAGACCCGCGATGTTCTGGTTGGTGTTCAGCGTCGCGGTGCCGATCCGGCCGGTGTCGTGCACGGTCTCGGTCCAGTACTGCAAGGAGTCGCGCCAGGCGAGCGCGACGCCGAGCAGCGTCGCGGCCACGGTCGACGCGGCCGTGACGAGCACGGCTCTGGTGTCGCGGCGCAGCAGCAGGTAGAGCACGAACACCGCGGGCGTCAGCTTGAGGGCCACCCCGATGCCGAGGAGCAGCCCACGCGGCCAGGGCGTCCTGCGCGGCACCAGGTCGGCGATCACCAGCGACATGAGCACCACGTTGATCTGACCGAACTCGAAGTTCGCCCGGATCGGCTCGAAGTAGACGACGGCCGGCGCCACGATCGCTGCGGCGATCCACCCGCGACGGGCCCAGGCCGGGTCGGTCACGGCGCCGGAGTTCGACCACACCCCGAGGCGGGTCAGCACGATCCACGTCGACGCGATGAGCAGGACGAACGTGATGACGGTGATCGTCGCACTGGCCACCGGCAGTGGCAGCCACGCGAACGGAGCGAACACGATCGCGGCCAGCGGCGGGTACGTGAACGGCAGGTCGAGCCCGGCCTCGGTGTGGAAGACGGTGTCCGCGCTGTAGAGGCGCGTGCCGTCGAGCCACGCGCGACCGCCCATCCGGTAGACGTCGATGTCGATGCGGTACGGCGTGTGGCCGAGGAGTCGCCAACCTGCCCAGGCCACGGCGATCAGCACGAGGAGTTGGAACGACCGCCACGCCACGGTTGGCCACCACCCAGCCCGACCGGGCGTCTGCCGCTTACTCATGTCGGGTCACAGCGTATCGGTGGGGGCGGTGTCCTCTCGCGTCCGCTCCGCCCGCCCCGGCGCGTCCTGGACCCAACGACACTGCGGCGGGTGCAGGTCGGCGTAAGTTTCCGGTCGTGCACCTCACGGTCCAATTCGACTTCGTCACGCGTGATCGCATTCCACTGCTCTGCTGCCTGGTGGCCTTCATCCTGACGTTCTTCGTGACGCGCACGATCGTCCGTTACATCCGCCGCCACGCCGGCAGTGACGCGCCACGCAAGTGGTGGCAGCCGCGCAACATCTCGGCCGGTGGCGGGCTGCACATCCACCACGTGGTGATCGGCGTCGTCCTCGTCATGGTGTCCGGGGTGACGATGGTGACGCTCGCCGTGAACGGGGGAGTGGTCGAATTCACCGTCGCCGCAATCGGATTCGGGATCGGGGCGGCACTGGTGCTCGACGAGTTCGCGCTGATCCTGCACCTGCAGGACGTGTACTGGGCCGAGGACGGGCGTACGTCGGTCGATGCGGTGTTCGCCGCGGTCGCCGTCGCAGGCCTCCTCGTCCTCGGGTTCAACCCGCTGTCGTTCTTCGACGTCGGGATCTGGCGCGACGATCACTCGATCGAGGCGAGGGCCACGGTGGTCGTCATCGCCGTGCTCACGCTGCTGCTGGCCGTCGTCGTGCTGCTGAAGGGCAAGGTGTGGACGGGTCTGGTCGGCATGTTCATCACGCCGCTGCTGATCGTGGGGGCGGTGCGGTTGTCCCGGCCGCATGCGCCGTGGGCACGCTGGCGGTACACCACGCGGCCGCGCAAGATGCACACGGCGCTGGAACGCGAGCGCAAGCTGCGCAGGCCCGTCGTGCAGGCGAAACTGTGGCTGCAGCACATCGTGGCCGGTGAACCGCAGTTCCCCGACGACGCGAAGGTCGACGCGGAACTCGATCGCGAGATTCACGCCGCGCCCGCCCCGGCGGTCACGGCCCCGGCGGCCACTACCCCGGCTGCTACGACGAAGACCAGGGGAGCGGCCTGAGCGTGCGGTACTTCTACGACACCGAGTTCATCGACGACGGCCGCACCATCGAGTTGATCTCGATAGGGGTGGCGGCCGAGGACGGCCGCGAGTACTACGCCATCTCCTCGGAGTTCGACCCCGACCGTGCAGGCCCGTGGGTCCGCAAGCACGTCCTGCCCAAGCTGCCGTCACCATCGTCGCGGCAGTGGCGCTCGCGCAGGGAGATCCGGTCGGACCTCGAGGACTTCTTCGACATCGACGGTGACCAGACCATCGAACTCTGGGCGTGGGTCGGCGCATACGACCACGTGGTGCTGTGCCAGCTGTGGGGCCCGATGACGGACCTGCCCCCCGCGATCCCTCGGTTCACCAGGGAATTGCGGCAGTTCTGGGAGGAACGCGGTTCGCCGAGGATGCCGCCGCGTCCGCGCGATGCCCACGACGCGCTGGTCGACGCCAAGCACAACTTGCGCCGATATCGGCTGATGACGGCCGACGACGACGACGGGTCCTGGGCCGTGCGCTCCTGAGCTGCGGGTATGCCCGGTGGGGTGCCTGACGGTCGCTGGCGAAAACGACTGTTCGTGCCCGCTACCATGGACGGGTGAATTGGACCGTCGACGTACCCATCGACCAGCTGCCGGATCTGCCGCCGCTGCCTGAGGATCTGCGCCACCGGCTCGACGCCGCGCTGGCCAAGCCCGCGCTGCAGCAGCCCAGCTGGGATGCCAGCCAGGCGAAGGCGATGCGGACGGTGCTGGAGAGCGCGCCGAGACGTTCGTCGACAACACCGAGCCGCACATCCGCGCCAACATCCGCACGCTGCTGCAGATGGCCGTGGTGCTCACCTACGGCGCGAGCATGCCGGTGGTCAAGGTGGCCCGCATCGCCGGGCAGTACGCGAAGCCGCGGTCGTCGGACATCGACGCGCTTGGCCTGCGGTCCTACCGCGGCGACATGGTCAATGGGTTCGCGCCCGACGCCTCGGTGCGCGATCACGACGCGTCCCGGCTGGTGCGCGCCTACGCCAATGCCAGCGCCGCGATGAACCTGGTGCGTGCGCTGACGTCGTCGGGCATGGCCTCGCTGCAGAAGGTGCACGACTGGAACCGCGAGTTCGTCCGCACCTCGCCCGCAGGCGCCCGCTACGAGG
>JAQSXQ010000448.1 GCA_029256565.1 Mycobacterium sp. | reverse complement strand
GTTCAGGTCCGGCGGCGACCCGCCGATCGACTTGAGGTGTGCACCCCGCTCGGCGTTGATGGGCACGGAGTTCAGCAGACCCTTGGTGTACGGGTGCTTCGGCTCGGCGAACACCTCGGCGACCAGTCCGGTCTCGATGATGTTGCCCGCGTACATCACCGCGACGCGGTCGGCCTCCTCGGCCACCAGCGCGAGGTCGTGGGTGATGAGCACGACGGCCATGTCGTACTCCGCGCGCAGGCGGTGGTCGGTTCGTCGGCGATCAGGACGCGGGGGTTCAGCGCGACCGCCATCGCGATCAGCAGGCGCTGGCGCATGCCTCCGGAGAACTGGTGCGGGTAGCTCTTGAGGCGTTCCTCCGGCTGCGGGATGCCCACGCGCGTCATGAGTTCCACGGCCTTGCGCTTGGCGTCCTTCGCGTTCATCCCGTGGTGGATGCGGAACGGCTCGGCCAACTGCGTGCCGACGGTGTAGAGCGGGTTGAGTGCGGTGAGCGCGTCCTGGAAGACGATGGCCAGCTCCGTGCCGGCCATCTGCCGCCGCGTCTTGCGGTCGACCGCCAGCAGATCGGCTGTGCCGTTGCGGCCCGCGAGTTCGGCGGAGCCGTCGGTCACCTCGGCGACGGGTTCGAGCAGCCCGACGAGTGCGGTCGCGGTCATCGACTTGCCGCAGCCGGATTCTCCGAGCAGCGCCAGCGTTTCGCCGCGGTGCGCCGAGAAGGACACGTGGTCGACGGCGCGCACGCTGCCCGCGATGGTGCGGATGTCGACCGTGAGCCCGTCGACCCGCAGCGCGGGGTCTGCTTCGGTGCGGTCGGCGGATGGGTGCTCGGCTACCTGGGCGGTCATGACATTCCCTTCGAGAGGCGCTTTCACGACAGGCGCTTTCCGGTCTTGGCGAAGCGGGACAGGCGTTTCTGCGGGACGGTCAGGCGCCACCGCTGACCCGGGTCGGTCGCGATCCTGGCCCAGGCGGCGAGGATGGTCGCCGACACCGTGGTGATGACGATGGCCAGACCCGGGAAGAACGACAGCCACCAGGCGGTGTGCAGGTAGGTGCGGCCCTGGGCGACCATCAGGCCCCAGCTGACGTCGGGCGGCTGGATGCCGATGCCGAGGAAGCTGAGCGAGGACTCGGCGAGCATGACGTAGCAGAAGTCCAGCGTTGCGACGGTCAGCAGCGTCGGCAGCACGATCGGCACGACGTGGCGCGTGATGATCGAGCGTCCGCTGGCTCCGAACGTGCGGGCGGCGTCGACGAACACGCGGCTCGACAGCTCGGCCGACTCGGCGCGGGCGGTGCGCAGGTAGACCGGGATGCGCGTGATCGCCAGCACCAGAACGATGTTGGCCGCGCTCGGCGAGAAGACGTAGAGAACGACAACGGCCAGCAGCAATGACGGGAAGCTCATGATGACGTCGGCGATGCGCATCGCGACCGTCTCCCGCCAGCCGCGGTAGAAGCCGGCCCACATCCCGACGATCGAGCCCACGATCGCGGAGATCACCACGGCGGGGATCGCCACCGACAGCGTGGTCCGGCAGGCGACGACCAGCCGGGCGAGCATGCTGCGCCCCAGTGGGTCGGTGCCGAGGATGTTCGCCCAGCCGTTGGCGAGCGTGAACGGCGCCTGGTTCGAGTTGTCGAGGTCGATGTCGGTGGCGAGCCCGCCCATCAGCATCGGGCCGAAGATCGCGGTCAGGAACACCAGGCCGAGGACGACGGCGGCGGCCGCGGCGACCCGGTCGTTGATCAGCAGGCGGTACCAGCTCGAGCTTCCCGACTTCCGTCGCTTGGCTCCCGACTCACCGACGATCGCGGTGGTGGGCTTGACGGGCACCAGATCCAGTTGAGTACTCATCTTTGGTTGACTCCTTAGACCTTGGCCGGTTCCCGCACGCGTGCGTCGAGCAGCGCGTAGCAGGCGTCGATGGCGATGTTGAGGACGAAGATGCTCACCGCGGTCAGCAGGACCGCGGCCTGCAGCACCGCGAAGTCGCGCTGCAGGATCGCGTCGATCATGAGCTTGCCGATGCCGGGCCAGCCGAAGATCGCCTCGACCACCACGGCGCCGTTGATGAGGCCGACGGCGAGATCGCCTGCGACGGTGAGCGCGGGAGCCGCGGCGTTGCGCAGCGCGTGGTGGGTGACGACGCGAAAGTCGCTGGCGCCCTTGCTGCGGGCGAGCCGTACGTAGGGCGCCGACAGCGCGGAGACCATCGCGCCCCTGACCACCTGCGTGAGCACGCCGAGCGGTCGGATCATCAGCGTGGCGATCGGCAGGATCCACGACAGCACGCCCGCGTCGGTGCCCGAGGTGGGCAGCCAGCCCATGAGCACCGCGAAGAGCCAGACGCCGGTGATGGCGAACCAGAAGTCGGGGATGCTCGCCGCGGTCATCGACAGCAGGCTGGAGAAGCGGTCGGCCAGCGAGTTGGGCCGGTAGGCGGCCCAGCAGCCGATGATCACGGCACCGACGATCGCGAGCAGCATCGTCGCGAACGCGAGTTGCAGGGTGGCCGGGAAGGCGCGGAACGCCATCGACGACGCCGACTCCCCGGTGCGCAGCGACGTGCCGAAGTCGAGGTGCAGGACGCCCTTGAAGTAGTCGACCAGCTGGGTCAGCATCGGCTGGTCGAAGCCGTTCTTGGCGGCGAACTCCGCACGCTGGTCGGCGGTGGCCGACTCCGGCAGGTAGAGGTTGGTCGGGTCACCGGTGAGGCGGGCGAGCAGGAACACGCCGAGCAACACGATGATGAGGGGCAGTGCGCTGGTGTACATCCGGCGCCGGACGAACGAGAACATGGGCTGATCTCCTGGTCGTGGAGTTGGTCGGCAGTGGCTCAGGAGACGGCGGGATCGACCGGGTCGCCGGTGCCGTCGGCGGACACGGTCATCTCGGACAGCCGCATCTCGTCACCGGTGGCGGAGTTCGGGGTGTAGTCGACGCGCGGGGACTTGCCGAGGATGCCCTTCATGTGGGCGATGTAGGCCATCTGCATGATCTCCTGGGGTTCCTCGGCGAACAGCTTCGCGAAGGCGTCTTGGCGGGCCTGGCCGGTGAGGGCTTCCGCGGCGCGAATCTTGGCGTCGAACTCCGTTGTGCCGTAGGCACTCTGCGGCCCATCGCTGAGCATGTACTGGTCCATCGTGAAGGCGGCGTCGCCGGCCTGGTTGCCGTGCATGATCATCAGGAGGTAAGGACCGGTGTTCGCCGGGAACGGCCGCAACTGGTACTGCAGCTGGCTGGCGGTGTCCATCATCTCGATCTTGACGTTGAGGCCGATGTCGGTGAACTCGCTTTGGAGCACCTCGACGGTCTCGGCGATCTTCGGGAACTGCGCGGTGCGGGCGATGAGGCGGATCTGACGGTCGACGGGCACGCCGTCGGCCTTCGCGTCGGCGACGAGTTCCTTCGCCTTGTCCGCGTCGTGCGGCCACAGCTGCAGTTGGTCGTTGTAGCCGACCACGCCGGACGGAATCAGTTGTGAGGCAGGATCGCCGAGCCCGCGGAACAGCGCCTTGACGATGCCGGTGCGGTTCACCGCGTAGTTGATGGCCTGGCGTATCCGCATGTCGTCGAGCGGCGCCTCGGTGGCCTGCATGCGAAG
>JAQSXQ010000447.1 GCA_029256565.1 Mycobacterium sp. | reverse complement strand
ACCGCATAGGCGAGGTTGAAGCCGTCGACGTCCGTCTCGTCGACCCACTCCTGCAGCACGTCGGCGACCCGGGTGCCCGAGCCGACGATCAGCGGCCCCATGCCGCCGATCTTGCCCCACGTGGCGATGTCGTCGACGGCCCATTCGCCGCCGTCCGGATCGGCGGACTGAAAGGCCTTGACCGCAGAGAGGATGGCGTTCGAGTCGACGTCGGCGATCGGCTCGTCACGCCCGTACCGGGACAGGTCGACGCCCATCCACCCGGACATGAAGACCAGCGCGCCCTCCGGGTCGCCGTAGGACAGGTACTCGGCGTGCTTGGCGCGGGCCTGCTCCTCGGTGGCGGCGGTGATGACCGTGGACAGGTTGAAGATCTTCGCCGAGTAGGGATCACGGCCTGCGAGTTCGAGTTCGCGACGGATCGTGTCGACGGTCTCCCGCAGGATTGCCTTGGTGGGTGCTGCCGTGAAGATAGCCTCGGCGTTCTCGGCCGCGAAGCGGACTCCGCGTGGCGACGACCCTGCCTGGAAGATCACCGGGGTGCGCTGGGGTGACGGCTCGGACAGGTGGATGCCGGGCACGCTGAAGTGCTGGCCCCGGTGCCCGATGTGGTGCACCTTGTCGGGGTCGGTGAAGACGCCGCGCTCGCGATCGCGGATCACCGCGTCGTCCTCCCAGGAGCCCTCCCACAGCTTGTAGAGCACCTCGAGGTACTCGTCGGCGTGGTCGTAGCGCGCATCGTGGGCGGGCTGGTCGGTCTGCCCCATGTTGCGTGCGGCCGCGGGAAGGTAACCGGTGACGACGTTCCAGCCGACCCGTCCCTTCGTGAGGTGGTCGAGGGTGGAGACGCGGCGGGCGAAGGGGTATGGGTGCTCGAATCCGGTTCCGGTGGTGATGCCGAACCCGAGGTGCTCGGTCACCAGCGCCATCGCGGACACCAGCAGCAGGGGGTCGTTGACCGGGATCTGTGCGGCTTGGCGGATCGCGGCTTCGTCGTTGGCGCCGTAGATGTCGTAGGTGCCGAGGACGTCGGCGATGAACAGCCCGTCGAACCTGCCGCGTTCGAGCAGCCGGGCCAGATCGGCCCAGTACGCGAGGTCCTTGTACTCGGCGGACCTGTCGTCCGGATGCCGCCACAGACCGGGGGACTGGTGGGCGACGCAGTTCATGTCGAAGGCGTTGAAGCGAATGGTGCGAGTCACCGGCGTGATCCTCGCCGCCGCGTGGACGCGGCGCACTGCTTCCACTCGTGACGATTCTGAACCGGCGCGGGCGGCGGCATGGCGGGCTGGGGCGACCCGAAGGTTTGCACGAGGTCGGTGGAAGGGTAAATGGGTGCACCGGTCGACTGAAGTCGGAGGATGGATGACGGTTGCGGGCGGACACTAGGCGCGTCGGCGAGAGGACGTTCGGTGAGTGGTGAGCAGGCGAGCCGACCTGTCCCGACCGCAGCAGACTCGTCGGTGTTCGATGCCGATCCCACCGTCGGTGCGGACCTCGCGAAGGTCGACTGGTCGACCACGCCGCTCGGACCGCCGTCGGAGTGGCCGCAGAGCTTGCTGACGGCCGTCAGCATCCTGCTGTCGTCGCGGTTCTCGATGTGGATGGCCTGGGGGCCGGAACTCACCTTCTTCTGCAACGACGCCTACCGGCGTGACACGTTGGCCAGCAAATACCCATGGGCGCTCGGGCGCCCCGCCCGCGAAGTGTGGGCGGAGATCTGGAACGACATCGGTCCGCGGATCGAGCGGGTGCTCACGACGGGAGTGGCCACCTGGGACGCCGCACTGCTGCTGTTCGTGGAGCGGTCCGGCTACCCCGAGGAGAGCTACCACACCTTCTCCTACAGTCCGCTGCGAGACGACTCGGGCGACGTGGTCGGCATGCTGTGCGTGGTCAGCGAAGACACCCAGCGGGTGATCAGCGAGCGGAGGCTGTCGACGCTGCGCGACCTCGGGTCCGACCCGAGCGTGCTGCCGTCCGAGGAGCTGATCCTCAGCGTGGCTTCGGCGCAACTGGGCAGGAACCTCCGCGACCTGCCGTTCACGCTGACCTACCTGTTCGACGACGACGGCACCACCCACCTCGCTGCCGCCAGTGGCATCGAGCAGGACCACCCCGCTGCCCCGATGGTCCTGCCCGTCGACGGAACGTCGATCTGGCCGAGCACCGCAGCCCGCGGGGGCGAGACCGTGCTGGTCGACTTCCAGGGGCAACGCTTCAGCGACCTGCCCGTCGGAGACTGGTCCCAGCCACCGACTCAGGCACTCGTGGTGCCACTGATCCAGCAAGGCGCGTCACCGTGCGGTTTCCTGGTGGCTGCGCTGAACCGCTTCCGACCGCTGGACGACGCCTACCGTGGTTTCGTCGACCTGGTGGCCGCGCACCTGGCGGCCGAGATCGGCAGCGCCAGAAGCTATCGGGCACAGCAACGTCGCGCCGAGGAACTCGCCGAACTCGACCGCGCGAAGACGACCTTCTTCTCCAACATCAGCCACGAGTTCCGCACCCCGCTCACGTTGATCCTCGCCCCCGTTGCGGACCTGCGCAGCAGAGTCGACGGCGTGGACGACCGTGCCCGCGCCGATTTGGACGTGATCCACCGCAACGGCTTACGGCTCGCGAAGCTCGTCAACACGCTGCTCGACTTCTCCCGCATCGAGGCAGGCCGCATGCAGGCCTCCTATCAGCCCGTCGACCTCGCCGCCGTCACCGCCGAACTCGCCAGCGTGTTCCGCTCCGCGGTGGACCGCGCCGGCCTCGACCTCGTCGTCGAATGCGCTCCGCTGGACGAGCCCGTCTACCTGGACTCCGACATGTGGGAGAAGGTCGTCCTGAACCTCCTCTCCAACGCGCTGAAGTTCACGTTCGACGGGTCGATCTCCGTCCGGGTGACGCAGGACCCGGACGCAGCGGTGGTCACCGTCGCCGACACGGGTGTCGGCGTACCGCCGCGGGAGATGCCGCGACTGTTCGAACGGTTCCATCGAATCGAGAACGCCCGCACCAGATCTCACGAGGGCAGTGGCATCGGTCTCGCCCTGGTGAAGGAACTCGTCGGTCTGCACGGCGGGACCATCTCCGCGCAGAGCGCCGAGGGCGCGGGCACGTCCTTCACGATCCGTCTGCCGTTCGGCGCCGCCCACCTGCCTGCCGAGTTCGTCGGTTCGGCCGTGGGTGGCCGTCCGACGTCGGCCATCGCCGATCCCTACGTGCAGGAAGCGTTGCGCTGGTTGCCCTCCGACGCCGACTCGCACGGTGCCGAGGCCGGGGAACCACTCTCGCTCGACGGCGCAGTCACGGCGTCGTCGACGGCCAGTGTCCCCACCCGGGTACTCGTCGCCGACGACAACGCGGACATGCGGGAGTACCTGACC
>JAQSXQ010000446.1 GCA_029256565.1 Mycobacterium sp. | reverse complement strand
GGTCGACGACGGTACCGACGACGACACCCCCAAGGTCTTCCACTACGTGAAGAAGAACAAGATCGCCGAGAGCGCGGTGATGGGGACGCACGTCGTCGCGCTGTGCGGCGAGGTCTTCCCCGTGACGAAGTCCGCGAAGCCCGGATCGCCGGTCTGCGCCGACTGCAAGCGGGTGTACGAGTCGCTCAAGAAGTAGCGGCAGGCGCTTCGGGGGCCGCGGTGGTCTTGGCTTCTCCGACGTCCGAGCCGACGTCCGAGACCTTCTGCGCGCCACCCGACCTCGCCTCGGCCTTCTGCTCGAGCCAACCCCGCAACCGGCGCGCGTGGGTTTCGGGGGCCGGCCACTCCTCCTGTATCGCCGCGTTCAGTTCGGCGCCGATCATGATGGAGAAGCCGAGGAAGAATGCGAACAGCAGGAAGGCGATCGGCGTCGCGAGTGCGCCGTAGGTGTAGCCCGTACCGGTGATCCAGGTCAGGTAGATGCGTAGTCCGAGTGTCGCCACCAGGAACACCACTGCGGCCAGCACTGACCCCCAGACGAGGCGTTGCGTCGGTAGCGGCCGGGGCAGAGAGACCCGATAGAGCAGGGTGATCGCGATGACCAATCCGATGAACACCACCGGGAAGTAGCCGTAGCGCAATACGTTTTCCCAGCTCTGCGGGATGTATTCGGCGATCTTGAGCGGGCCGAGCGCAACGAACGGCGCCATCACGATGATCCCGACGAGCATGATGATGTAGAGCCCCAACGCGTAGAAGCGTTGGCGCACAGGGTGTCTCAGGTCGGTTTGATCGTGCGCCTCCACGACCGAATCGACGAATGCCGACACCGCCGACGAGCCGGCCCACAGCGAGATGATGAATCCCAGGGACACGACCTCACCGCGGGCGCCTGCCACGATGTCGGAGATCGTCGGCTCGATGATCTCGCTGACGACGTTGTCGGAGAACAAATTGCCCGCCGTGGCGATCAACTGGTTCTCGATGGTCAGCAGAGTGTCGGGCCCGAACAGTGGGGCGATGTAGACCAGGCTGCCCAGCATTCCGAGCAGCAGGGGTGGAAGCGACAGAGCGCACCAGAACGCGGCTTGCGCGGACTCCGCGAATATCGAGTCGTCCCAACTCTTCGACAGGGTTCGCTTGGAGACCCGCCAGAGATGATGCTTGGACGGCTTCACGCGGGAAGGCTGGTCAGTCATGTCCAGACCAGCATTCCCGACGCGAGACGTTCATACCCGTGCGGGCGCGGGAATCCGTCAGGATTCGAGCGGGCTTACCTCGATCACCGCGGCCAGCTCGACGAGCTTGGCCTCGTGTTCGTTTGCGTGATGCTGGCAGAACAACAGCTCAGCACCCGACGGCAGTACCGCTCGGACGCGGGCGGCCGCGCCGCAACGGTCACAGCGATCAGCCCGAGTTAGTTCTGGGCTGGTCAGAGTTGCGTTCATGGCTCCTCCTCCGGTCTCGCGTAGCTCTACTGTGTCAGACGTTTGGGCGTTCGGCGTTGTTCCCCAGACGTTCACCGGTGTGTCGTGTCTCACCTAGTACCCCGGTTGCAGGCCCCGCACACTGGGCGGATGATCACGACTTCGGCATTGCTGGTGCACCTGTGCACGACCGAGGAGTGGGACGAGGCGCTCGCCGCGGGGGAGCGCCGTCCGCCGTCGCTGAGCGAGGCCGGTTTCGTCCATCTCTCGGCGCCCGGCCAGGTGCACCTGCCCGCCAATCGGTTGTACGCCGGGCGCTCCGACATGCTGCTTCTCTGGTGCGACCCGAACGCGCTGGGTGCCGAGATCCTCTGGGAGCCGGGCGTGCCCGGCGATCCCGAGGCGATGCGCTTCCCGCACCTCTACGGCCCACTGCCCACCGGTGCTGTGACGGAAGTCACCTCGTACGCCCCTGGCGACGACGGTCGTTTCCCGCCGATCGGTCAGTCGCCGACGTAGGCGTCGGCCTCGATCTCGATCAACAGGTCCGGTGCGATCAGGGCCGACACCTCGACCATGGTGGCGACCGGTCGGACGTTGCCGAAGACCTCGCCGTGCACCACGGCGACCTCGCGCCACGACGAGATGTCGGTGACGAACATGCGGGTGCGTACGACGTCGGTCAGCGCCGCCCCGCACTCGGCGAGCGCTACTTCCACGCGGCGCAGGATCTCGCGGGTCTGCGTTCCGACGTCACCACCGGGCGCCGTGGTGCCCGCGACCACCACCAGCGGACCCACCCGGACCGCACGCGAGTACCCGACCTCGTCCTCGAACGGCGACCCGGACGACACGTTGATCCGACGTACCGGTGGGCTCACGCAGGCACCGCCTCGACGATGGACATCGGACCCGGGGTCGCGATGACGCGGGTGAGCCGGAAGCCGCCGCGTGACAGGAGGTCTGCGTACTCGCGGGCGGTGCGCTCGCGGCCGCCGGCGTGCACGAGCATCTCGAGGTCGAGCAGCATCCCGGGGTGCGGGGGCGCGCCTTCGGGAAGCACCATCTCGAACAGCAGGAGCTTGCCGCCGCCGGCGATCGCGGTGCGGACGTTGCGCAGGATCGCCAGTGCCTCCTCGTCGTCCCAGTCGTGGATGACGGTCTTCATCACGTAGGCGTCGGCGCCGTCGGGCACCGAGTCGAAGAAGGACCCGTCCTCGACGGTGCACCGGTCGGCCACTCCTGCCGCCGCCAGCAGCGGTCGGGCGCCGTCGACGACCGTCGGCAGGTCGAACAGCACGCCGCGCGCCCGAGGCGTCTGGGTCAGGATCTTGGCGAGCAGGGCGCCGTGGCCACCGCCGACGTCGACGATCAGGCTGCGGTCCGTGAAATCGTAGAGGGGGACCGCGGTTTCGATGGCCACGGCGGACACGCCGGTCATGGCGTCGTTGAACACCGCGGCGTATTCGGGATTGGACTCGAGGTAGTCCCACGTCGACATTCCCCGGATCGCCTCCACGGCCGTCTGGCCGGTGATCACCGAGTGCATCAGCTGGCTCCAGTGCTCCCAGTGCTCGGCGCGCCCGACGAGCTTGATCACCGGAGCCATGGAGCCTTCGTGGTCCGACCGCAATGCCTGCCCGACCCGGGTCAGGGCGAACCGGCCGTCGCGGCGCAGCTTCAGCACGCCGTTGGCCGCGAGCGCCCGCATCACCCGGTAGGTCGGATCGGGTCGGGCTCCGACCCGCTGGGCGACGTCCTCGGCGGTGCGCGGGCCGTCGCGGAGGGCGTCGGCGAGGCCCAGCTCGGTGGCGATGTAGAGCGCCTGCGTCAGCCACGCGCCCTGCGCCATCTCGAGCAGAGCGATGTTGGGCGGCACGGCGGCCCGGCTCGCGACGGTGAGCGCGGCGCGCACCCGTCCGATGGAGTGGATCAACCAGAGCGGAGGCGA
>JAQSXQ010000445.1 GCA_029256565.1 Mycobacterium sp. | reverse complement strand
TCGCCGCTCTCGACCACCAGGGCGACGGTGGTGCGCTCCTTGGTCCGCACCAGGTGGTGGTGCACGGCCGACACCGCGAGCAGCGACGGAATGGGCGCGCGGGTGTGGTCGGAGTCGCGGTCGGAGATCACCAGTGTGCGGGCGCCGCGGGCGATCTCCTCCGACGCACGCAGCCGGAGGTCCTCCAGGGCGTCGGTG
The DNA here is from genome assembly GCA_029256565.1 of Mycobacterium sp. Lineage (GTDB taxonomy): Bacteria > Actinomycetota > Actinomycetes > Mycobacteriales > Mycobacteriaceae > Mycobacterium. The sequence goes on along the minus strand of JAQSXQ010000445.1, from coordinate 3,180 downwards.
AGGCCTTCGCCGCCGCGTTCGACGTCGTACAGCGCACGCAGCACCGCGGTTTGGAATCCCGGGTGGTCGCCGTCGTCGTTGATGTGGACGATCCGGTTGACCTCGTCGTTGTCGAGCACCGGCCAGCGCAACAGGATCTGCCGGCACGACGCGGGCGTCGGCTCGAGCAGGTTGTGCTCGGGGCCCATCACCCGGGCCATCGACGTCACGATCTCTTCGCGGATCGCGTCCAACGGCGGATTGGTCACTTGGGCGAACATCTCGACGAAGTAGTCGTAGAGCAACCGGGAACGCTGGGACAGCACGGCTGCAGGGGTGTCGGTGCCCATCGAGCCGAGCGGTTCACCACCCGATGCGGCCATGGGCGTCAACAGGATTCGCAGGTCCTCTTCGCTGTAGCCGAAGGCGATCTGGCGGCGCACCACCGAATCGTGGTCGGGCTGCATCCTGCCGCGATCGGGCAGCGTCGCCACGTCGAGCAGGCCGGCGTGCAGCCATTCGTCGTACGGGTGGTCGGCCGCGATCTCGGCCTTGATCTCCGCGTCGGAGATGATCCGTCCGGCTGCGGTGTCGACGAGGAACATCGTGTTCGGCTCGAGCCTGCCCCGAGCGACGATCTCGGCGGACGGGATGGGCAGCACGCCGCTCTCGCTGGCGAGGATGATCCGGTCGTCGATGGTGCGCCACCACCGGCCGGGCCGTAATCCGTTGCGGTCCAGCACCGCTCCGACGACGGTGCCGTCGGTGAACGTGACGCAGGCGGGCCCGTCCCACGGTTCCATGATCGACGCGTTGAACTGGCACAGCGCGCGGCGCGCGGGGTCCATCGCGGTGTTGTTCTCCCACGCCTCGGGGATCATCAGCATCACCGCGTGCGGCAGGCTGCGCCCACCGAGGTGCAGCAGCTCGAGCACCTGGTCGAACGACGCGGAGTCCGACGCGTCCGGCGTACAGATCGGCGACAGCCGCGCCAGGTCGCCTCCGATGAGGGGACTCGACAGCATCGCCTCCCTGGCGTGCATCCGGTTGCGGTTGCCGCGGACGGTGTTGATCTCACCGTTGTGCGCGACGAACCGGAACGGGTGGGCCAGCGGCCAGGACGGGAACGTGTTGGTCGAGAAGCGGCTGTGCACGATCGCGATGGCGCTGGTGCAGCGTTCGTCCCGCAGGTCGGTGAAGAACAAGGGCAGCTGCTTCGTGGTGAGCATGCCCTTGTAGGTCATGGTGCGGCTCGACAGACCCGTGAAGTAGACGCCGGTTCCGGCGTCTTCGTCGCTCGGCACGTGGCCGGCCCGCTTGCGCAACGGGTACACGCGCCGGTCGAGATCGATTCCGCCGAGCCGTCTTCCGTCGACCTCGGGCGCGGTGACGAAGAACTGCGCCATGTGCGGCATGCATCCGCGTGCGGTCTCCCCCAGGTCTGCGCCGTCGGGGTCGACCGGCATCGAGCGCCAGCCGAGGACGACGAGGCCCTCGTCCTCGGCGATCCTCTCGACGCGCCGCATCGCCGCGGCCCTTTGGGTGGGGTCCATCGGCAGGAAGCAGACACCGGCGGCGAAGGCGTTGGTGCCGTCGGCAGCCGGCGGCGGCAGCTCGAAGTCGACGACCTCCCTCAGCAGGTCGACGGGCAGTTGCATGAGGATGCCCGCGCCGTCACCGCTGTTGGTCTCGGCGCCCGCAGCCCCGCGGTGATCGAGGTGCTCGAGAGCCAGCAGGCCATCGGCGACGATGCCGTGCGAGCGGCGGCCCTTGATGTCGGTGACCATGGCGACGCCGCACGAGTCGGATTCGTGCTCCGGGTCGTAGAGACCCTGCGCCTGGGGCAATGCCGAGAACAGCATCGAGGAGTACCTCCGCAGTCCGGAAATGATTTCCGGGACTACAGCGGCCCGAGTGCCGATTCTATCAGCGCACTGTCAGGTCTACCCTGTGACGAACGTTGGTACCAGGGGAAACCCGGGCAGATTGCGGACCACGGTCCACGCGATCGCGGCGATGCCGATCGTCACCATGGCCGGTACGGGCATCAGCGTTTGGCCGCGACGCCACCGCACCAGCAGCCACACCGCAAGCAGTGGCAACCCGACGAGCGCGAAGACGTTGTCGGTGATCGCGGCCGCGAAGTCGCCGTGCAGGACGTCGTGGGTCATCCGGATGCCGCCGCAGCCGGGGCACTCCAGTCCCGTCAACGCCTTGAACGGGCACGGCGGGAAGAGGAAGCCGGGACGGTGCGGATCGGCCAGCCCAACGTAGGCCAGCCCGCCGGTGACGAGCGCCGCGGCGCCGACGGCGACGTGACCCCGCGTGGGGCGGGTGCCCGCCCTAGGTGCCATCGCGGAGCGGGCGGCCCTCCGGGTCGCGGACCTTGTCGGTCAGGATCAGCACGGCGTCGATGATGCCCCACACCACGGCGGCGATGCCGCAGGTGAGGAGTCCGACGACCAGCTGGATCACGCCGAGCTTGGTGTAGCCGAGGTAGATCCGGCCGATTCCGACGAGGCCGATGAGCCCGACGAGTTGCAGCAGTCCGCCGACGAGCTTGGACTTCTCCGAGTACGGCTCACCGGTGACGGGATGCCTGCCGTATGGCGCCGCCGGGTCGTGGTAGCCGCCGGCCGGTGGCGGCGGGTACTGCTGGCCGTAGCCCTGCTGCGGGTACCCCTGCTGCTGCGGGTAGCCCTGCTGGGGGTAGCCCGGCTGGGAGAAACCCTGCTGGGGTTGGTCCTGCTGGGAGTAACCCGGCGGTGGCGGGGGCGGGGTCGACGGAGTTCCATCCTCGCGGCCCCCGAACTGCGGTTCAGTCATGCGGCCCAGCATGCCAGACCGCGGTGGCGCTCAGGGGTCGATGATCAATCAGCCGCGGTTGCGCTGCCACCAACGTCGACGGGTCCGTCCAGTCGTGGGCGGTGCGGAGGCGGCAGGCGTCGTGGAGGCGGCAGGCGTCGTGGTGTCGCCAGAGAGCGCCTTGGCGTCCTCTTCCCCGGCCACTGCCGCGTCGTGCACCTCTTCGGCGTCACCCTCGGCAGCAGTCACCTCGTCACCGTCGACCGAACCCAGCCCCTCCTCGGGAGCGGCACTCGACTCGGGGTCGTCATCATTTGATGACGCCGCGGCCTCGGGCCCGTCCTCGCCGGCGACGTCATCGGCCAACGACTCGGCCGCATCGGCACCGACCACCGC
>JAQSXQ010000444.1 GCA_029256565.1 Mycobacterium sp. | reverse complement strand
TGATCAAGGAGGCGACGCCATGAGCGCTCGGAGCCAGCGTGGTCGGATGCCCGCGGCATGGGAGGCCGACCTCTCCGATGACTACGAGTGGATTCCGCTTCGGCTGCCCCCGGACGTGACGCGCGTCTCGGCGTCGACGCGACTGTCCATCGAGGCGGAGTACCGCGGTTGGGAACTCACCCGGGTCCGGCTCTACACCGACGGCAGCCGCCGAGTGCTGTTGCGCCGCAGGAAGACTGCGGCAGACCGCCTCGGCGTCGGCGATCTGCCGGGCAGTTGATGTACCTCCTGCTGCGCCGGGTGTTCTTCCTCGTTCCCCCGGAACGCATCCACACGTGGGTGTTCGCCATCCTGCGCGGCGTCACTGCGGTCGCTCCCCTGCGGCGGATCCTCGGTCGATGGCTCGCACCGACGGACCCGGTTCTCGAGTCGACGGTCTTCGGGGTGCGTTTTCCCGGACCGCTGGGGCTGGCTGCCGGCTTCGACAAGGACGGCTCGGGCCTGTCGACGTGGGGCGCACTGGGCTTCGGCTACGCCGAGGTCGGAACCGTCACCGCCCACGCGCAGCCGGGCAATCCGAAGCCGCGGATGTTCCGACTCGCCGACGACCGCGCGCTACTCAACCGGATGGGGTTCAACAACCACGGTGCGACGGCGCTCGCAGCGCGTCTGGCCGGGCACCGCGCCGACGTCCCGATCGGGGTCAACATCGGCAAGACCAAGGCCACCCCGGCCGAGGACGCGGTCGGCGACTACGCCGAAAGCGCCCGGCAGGTGGGCCCGCTGGCGGCGTTCGTCGTCGTCAACGTCAGTTCGCCGAACACCCCCGGCCTGCGCGACCTGCAGGCCGTCGAGTCGCTGCGCCCGATCCTGGCTGCCGTTCGTCTCCAGACCGACACGCCCGTCCTGGTCAAGATCGCACCCGACCTCTCGGATGACGACGTCGACCAAATCGCAGACCTGGCGGTCGAATTGGGACTGGCCGGCATCGTCGCCACCAACACCACGATCTCGCGGGAGGGCTTGCGCACACCCGGCGTCACCGAGTTGGGCGCGGGCGGCGTATCCGGCGCACCCGTGGCACGCCGGTCGCTGGAGGTGCTGCGCCGTCTGCACGGCCGCGTCGGCGATCGGCTGGTGCTGATCAGCGCGGGCGGCATCGAGACCGCCGACGACGCGTGGGAGCGCATCACCGCGGGGGCGTCACTGGTGCAGGGGTACACCGGGTTCGTCTACGGCGGTGGCCTGTGGGCCAAGCAGATTCACGACGGCCTCGCCCAACGGCTCCGCGAGGGCGGTTTCGCGTCCCTCGCGGACGCCGTCGGCTCGGCGTCCCGCTAGCTCCCCGGCACCTCGTAGGTGCCGTGGATGACGGCGCGCGCGATGGCGTGGCTGAACAGGTTGAAGCCGAGGTATGCGGGCGTCGACCCCTCGGGCAGGTCGAGCTTCTCGACGTCGACGGCATGCACGGCGATGAAGTAGCGGTGCGGTCCGTGGCCGGGTGGCGGCGCGGCACCGATGAAGCGCTTGAGTCCGGCGTCGTTGCTCAACGTCATTGCGTCGCCCGGGAATCCGCTGTGGCTGCCGTCACCGACGCCCTCGGGCAGTTCGGTGACCGTCGCGGGCAGGTTGGCCACCGCCCAGTGCCAGAATCCCGATCCCGTCGGTGCGTCGGGGTCGTACATGGTGACCGCGAAGCTACGCGTCTCCTCGGGGAAGCCGGACCACGCGAGGTCCGGTGAGACGTCGGAGCCACCGGCCCCCATGATCCCACTTACCTGCTCGTTCCCGAGCGGTTGGCCGTCGGTGACGGCCTTGCTGGTGAGGGTGAAGGTGGGCAACTTCGGTAGCGCGTCGTACGGCGTACTCATGTGCGTCCTTTCGAGAGCGGTCGGGATTAGCAGTGCAGCAGGAAGTGGTTGAGCACCTCCGTGCCGAACGTCAGCGACTCGACGGGTACCCGTTCGTCGACGCCGTGGAACAGCGCCGCGAAGTCGAGTTCGGGCGGCAGCCGCAGCGGAATGAAGCCGAAACAGCGGATGCCAAGGCGGGCAAAGTGTTTGGCGTCGGTACCGCCGGACAGCATGTACGGCACGATGCGGGCGTCCGGATCCACGGTGAGCAGCGAGGCGTTCATCGCGTCGACCAGGTCGCCGTCGAACGAGGTCTCATACGCCGGCAGGTCGGTGATCCACTCACGGGTGACGTTCGGTCCGATGAGTTCGTCGACGGCGGCTTCGAACTCGGCGGCATGGCCGGGCAGTATCCGGCAGTCCACCACGGCCTCGGCCGAGCCCGGGATCACGTTGGCCTTGTACCCGGCGCTGAGCATCGTCGGATTCGCCGAGTCCCGCAGCGTCGCACCGACGATGCGCCCGATCGGGCCCAGCTTGGCGACGACGCCGTCGAGGTCCGGTGATTCGGGATCGAAGGAGTGCCCCGTCTCCTCGCCGACTGCCGCGAGGAACTGCGCGACGGTGTCGGTGAGCACGATCGGGAACTGGTGGCGGCCCAACCGATCCACCGCACCGGCGAGGGTGGTGACGGCGTTGTCGTCGTGCACGAACGAACCGTGGCCCGCGCGACCGCGGGCCGTCAGCCGCATCCAGCGCATGCCCTTCTCGGCCGTCTCGATCAGGTAGAGACGCTTGTCCCCGCCGTCGCGGTGCGGCACGGTCAGCGAGAATCCACCGACCTCGCCGATCGCCTCGGTGACGCCCTCGAACAGGTCGGGACGGTTCTCGACGAGCCAGCCGCAGCCGTACTTGCCGCCGGCCTCCTCGTCGGCGACGAACGCGAAGACGAGATCTCGGGGTGGCACGACGCCCGAGCGCTTGAGATGGCGCGCCACGGCGATCATCATGCCGATCATGTTCTTCATGTCGATCGCGCCGCGGCCCCACACGTAACCGCCCTCGACCGCTCCGGAGAACGGGTGCACGCTCCAGTCGGCCGCCTCGGCGGGCACGACGTCGAGGTGGCCGTGGATCAGCAGCGCTCCCCTGCTCGGGTCCGCACCACGCAATCGGGTGACGACGTTTCCGCGGCCGGGCGCGCCCGATTCGACGTACTCGGTCTCGTAGCCGACCTCCTCGAGCTGGGCGGCCACCCAGCGGGCGCAGTCCGCCTCGCCCTTGGTGGTCGCCAGCTCACCGGTGTTCGACGTGTCGAAGCGAATCAGCTCGCTGACGAGGCCGACGACCTCGCTGGTGGCTTCCGGGGCGTCTGTCACAGTCCCATTCGTACCATCAACCGGACGGGCTGGTTTGGGTCCGGGGCCGGTGATCCGTTAGCCTTAGGCGCTCTTGTCCGAGTGGCGGAATGGCAGACGCGCTAGCTTGAGGTGCTAGTGCCCTATTAACGGGCGTGGGGGTTCAAG
>JAQSXQ010000443.1 GCA_029256565.1 Mycobacterium sp. | reverse complement strand
TCAGCTGTGTGCGGGCTCACAATATCGTCGTGACGTGCATCACGATCTGGCGGGTGGGCGGGAAACGGTGAAATGCGGCGGAAGTCACCGCTGACCTGCGTTTATCGCGCCGTCGTCGCACCGTGATCAAACCGTGATCATGGCGTGAATCGCATTCGTGTCGACATGACTTTGCGATCCGACGTTTAGTACGGTCCCAAACGTCTCCAAACGGAGCAAACAAGTACACATCACGAACCTGCGTGTGAGTGGGGCTGCGGTGTGTCGGGACCAGGGTTCCGACGTCACGCCGCGGCGGCCGGATGAGTCATCCGGCGAGGCGCCTACGACCTCCCGCTGTCGTACCCGACCGAGACGGTGCGGCCCATATCTCCCGGCCTGGCTGGACCAGGCACTTCACGTCCGCGTGCTGCGCGGACGTGTCGATGGCGCGCGCTTGGCGAAAGGGATCGAAGTTGAAGAACATCCGCAAGACGTTTGGGCTGGCCACCATCGCTGGGGCACTCACCGTGGCTCCGATGGCGCTGGGCGCCGGCACCGCGAATGCGGAAGGCGTGAACTGGGACGCCGTCGCAGCGTGCGAGTCGGGTGGCAACTGGTCCACCGCGACCGGCAACGGCTACTACGGCGGCCTGCAGTTCTCGATGAGCACGTGGCGATCCAACGGCGGCAGCGGCTCGCCGCATCAGGCCAGCCGCGAGGAGCAGATCCGGGTGGCCAACAACGTCCTGCAGACCCAGGGCATCGGCGCATGGCCGACGTGCGGCGGGCGGGGCTAACCCCCACGTCGTTCGACACGAGGAAGGCGGCAGCCGGTTCGATCGGCTGCCGCCTCCTGCGTCTCTACTACCTCAGCTTTCCCTGCTGTCCATCACACCCCGGTAAAGAACCTCTACCTCTTCTGTAACGCGTGAAGTGGGTCACACGACGTACCACATGACTGCGCCAGGCGAGCTGAGCGACACGCCCTAGCGGTCCTCGTGTCAACCGGTCGGGGAAGGACCGCAACATGATCATCAGCACCGCACTTCGCGACACCACCGTCAGGGTCCTGCGCTTCGTGGTCCTCATCGGTGCCCTCGCCCTCGCCATCGGCGCCATCACCACTGCGTTGTCCGGCGCGTCGGCACGGGCCGACACCATGAACTGGGACGCCGTCGCGGAATGCGAGTCCGGCGGCAACTGGAAGGCCAATACCGGCAACGGCCACTTCGGCGGACTGCAGTTCAAGCCCGCGACCTGGAGCTCCAACGGTGGCACCGGATCGCCGGCCTACGCATCGCGCGCCGAGCAGATCCGCGTCGCGGAGAACGTCCTGCGCACCCAAGGTGTGAAGGCTTGGCCGAAGTGCGGTCCCCGCGGGGGAACGCCTGCCGTGTGGCGCACGCCGGCCGCCCCGTCGGCGCCGGCCACCGGGACCGCCTGCGACGCCATCCGCCAGGGCGGCATCCTCGGCGTCGTCGATCTGCGCCAGATGTGCTCGACGTTCCTCGCGCCGTTGGCCGCCTTCACTCAGCCCCGCTGAACGAACTCGTTCCCGTCCGGATCCACCGGGCCGTCGAAGGTGCCACCCCGGACACTCCATCGCCACCGGTTCGGCGTGACGCGGGCATCGGGCACCGGCACGAACTTCCAGACCAGATCCGGCCACCCGGCGCAGCCGTGTAGATAGCGTGGCGTGCCGTCCGGCCCCGGACCGATCCGGGCGCCGACCCGAGGAGCCCACCACGCCGCGATGTCGGCCGGTCGCTCGCTGTCGGTGCACACCGCGAAGGCGCGGGCCGGAACGTCGCCGCCGAGATCGGGATCGACGAACGCGCAGAACTCGTTGCCCTCGACGTCGGCGAGCGTGGCGCGCAGCGGAGGGTAGGCGTCGAGCACCCGGGCACCCATCGCCAGCAGGACGTCGACGTCGCGCACGTAGACGTCGAGGTGGACGCGGTTCTTGACGACCTTGGGCCGTTCCTGCGGCACCACCTCCAACAGTCGGGCGCACGAATCCGGGCCGAGCGCGGTCTCCCAGAACCCGCGGACAGCCGCCGGATCGTCCGCGGCGACGATCAGCCGACCGAGTGAGGCCGTCATCGCGACCCCCCGGCGGGTAGGGCGAACGCCGAGCGCGCCGCGATGGTCGACAGATGCCGGGTCAGCACCGCCTCCGGCACCACCGCCGACGCCCGCACCAGCGCAGCCCCCGCGACGGCCGGCCGCAGGTTGACCACCTCGCCGATCACGCGCGATTCGCGCATCAGCCGCCGCACGCGGGGACGACGTGCGGCGGCGAACCGGGTGAAGGCGGCGGGCAGGTCGTCGCCCCGGCCGATGCAGTGGGCAAGGACCGCGGCATCCTCGAGTCCCTGACAACCGCCCTGACCGAGATGCGGACGCATGGGGTGCGCCGCGTCGCCGACGAGCACGATGCGTCCCCGCGACCACGCCTTCGCCGGCTCGCGGTCGTAGAGGTCGTTGCGCAACACGTCGGTCTCCTCGGTCGCCGCGAGCAGTGCGGGTACCGGGTCGGCCCAGTGCGAGTACTTCGAGCGGAGATAGGACAGCTCCCCGCCGGGTGCGCTCGCGCCCTCGCTGCAGCGTTCGGTGCCGAACCAGTAGGTGTGGTCGGCTCCCAGCGGGACGTGCCCGAATTCCGTCCCGGTCCCCATGGTCTCGCCGGCAAGGTCGGGATCGATGGTGTGCCGTGCGATCGCGCGCCACGCCGTGTAGCCGGCGTAGCGGTGCCGCAGCGGGCCGTTGAGGTGGCGCGCGACCGCCGACCCGACCCCGTCCGCACCGATGACGGCGGCCGCCTCCCGGATGCTGCCGTCGCTCATCGTCACCGCCACCCGGCCCCCGGTGTCGTCGAAAGACGTTGCGGCCAAACCGGTTTCTACCGTGCCGGGGGACAGCGCATCGGTCAGCACCCTGGCGAGAACGGAGCGACGCACCACGACGAGCGGCTCGCCCAACGCCTTGGTGATGCGCTCGGGTGATGGGTGGCGCAACCACGCGCCGTTGCTCCACCGCATCGCGCCCGCGGTCACCCGCCCGCCAGACTCCCGCACGGCGTCGCCGAGTCCGATCGCGTCGAGGGCGGCCAGCGCGTTGGGCCAGATGCTGATGCCCGCGCCGGGCGACGTGTCGGTGCGTTCCTCCACGATCGCGACGTCATGGCCGCGTCGTTGCAGCGCGATGGCCGTTGCCAAGCCGGCAATGCCGGCGCCGATGACGAGGATGCGTTGCGTCACGCCATGAAAATAGGGTGAATCAGAGGTCGAACACCAGCAGCGTGCTCGTGGCAGTCGCGACGACCGAGCCGTTGGCGTCCGTCACGACGCCTTCGGTGAAGCCGACGCGCGAGCCGGCCTTGACCACCGTGCCCGTC
>JAQSXQ010000442.1 GCA_029256565.1 Mycobacterium sp. | reverse complement strand
GACGAGCGTGTGCAGCTCGTCGATGAACAGGATGATGTCGCCGCGGGTGTTGATCTCCTTGAGCACCTTCTTCAGGCGCTCCTCGAAGTCACCGCGGTAGCGGCTGCCCGCGACCAGCGATCCGAGGTCGAGCGTGTAGAGCTGCTTGTCCTTCAGCGTCTCGGGCACGTCGCCGTGCACGATCGCCTGGGCCAGGCCCTCGACGACGGCGGTCTTGCCGACGCCGGGCTCGCCGATCAGCACCGGGTTGTTCTTGGTGCGGCGGGACAGCACCTGCATGACCCGCTCGATTTCCTTCTCGCGGCCGATGACGGGATCGAGCTTCCCCTCCATCGCGGCGGCGGTCAGGTTGCGACCGAACTGGTCGAGGACCAGCGACGTCGAGGGGTTGCCGGACTCGCCACCGCGGCCGCCGGTACCCGCCTCGGCGGTCTCCTTGCCCTGGTACCCGCTGAGCAGCTGGATGACCTGCTGGCGCACGCGCGTCAGCTCGGCGCCCAGCTTGACCAGCACCTGGGCGGCCACGCCCTCGCCTTCGCGGATCAGGCCGAGCAGGATGTGCTCGGTGCCGATGTAGTTGTGGCCGAGCTGCAGCGCTTCGCGCAGCGACAGCTCCAGCACCTTCTTGGCTCGCGGGGTGAAGGGGATGTGGCCGGACGGGGCCTGCTGGCCCTGACCGATGATCTCCTCGACCTGGCTGCGCACGCCTTCGAGCGAGATGCCCAACGACTCGAGCGACTTCGCGGCAACGCCTTCGCCCTCGTGGATCAGTCCAAGGAGGATGTGCTCGGTGCCGATGTAGTTGTGATTGAGCATCCTGGCTTCTTCTTGAGCCAGAACGACGACGCGCCGTGCGCGGTCAGTAAAGCGTTCGAACATCGGTGGTTACCTGCTCTCCATCAAATAGCGCAGCTCGTGAAACTTCTCGGCGTGTTCACCACGCCCTGCACCCACGGTCCACTGTAGTGGGCGAAGGCCGGGCATGCCCCGCCTGTCTCCGGCTACCCGGTGATGCACTAGAGCAACGCAAGGGATACGAGAATCGTTTCCGCATTTCGGCGCATGCGCTTCGCCGCTAGCGAACGGACCCCGCGCCACGCCGGTGCGACGTCGCGAACGGCAACGTCGGCCTACGTTGCGGCGTGGAATGCGTCGATGACGTCGGCCGGGATCCGGCCGCGGGTGGAGACGTTGTGACCGTTGCGGCGCGCCCACTCCCTGATGGCTGCGCTCTGCTCGCGGTCGATCGAAGCGCGACCGCGGCCGGTTCCTGCCGAGCGGCCACGACGGCGGCCACCGACCCGGCGGCCCGCCTCGACCCACGACTTCAGGTCGTTGCGCAACTTTGCGGCATTCTTCGCGGAAAGGTCGATCTCGTAGTTCACCCCGTCGAGCGCGAATTCAACGGTCTCGTCGGCGGCTGCCTCACCATCGAAATCATCGACCAAGGTGACGGTAACTTTCTTCGCCATTAGCCCACACGACCCTTCTGCCCCCAATGGGTTCACGCGAACCCATACGCAATATTGACACGAAAAAACGTATCATTCAAGAAGTATGATAACTGAAGGTTCGGTCAGCCTTGACGTCGCACTATCGGGAACAAAACCGTTTCGCGAATAGACAAGCCCGTCAATGCCATCAGCAGCCGATCGACGCCCATTCCGGTGCCCGTGGTGGGTGGCATCCCGTACTCGAGTGCGTCGAGGAAATCCTCGTCCAGCACCATTGCCTCGTCATCGCCGGCCGCCGCCGCGCGCGCCTGTGCCTCGAATCGCTCCCGCTGGATCACGGGGTCGATGAGTTCGGAATAGCCGGTCGCCAGCTCGAACTTCCGAACGTACAGGTCCCATTTCTCGGTCACGCCGGGAATGCTGCGATGGGACCGCGTCAAGGGCGCGGTCTCGACGGGGAAGTCACGCACGAAGGTTGGCGCCCACAGGGTTTCTCCCACGGTGTGCTCCCACAGTTCCTCGACCAGCTTTCCGTGCCCATAGCCGCGGTCACGGGCGATCTCGAGACCCAACCGGTCGGCCGTCGCCCAGAGGTGCGACGCCTCGGTGTCGGGGGTGATCTCCTCGCCCAATGCCTCCGAAAGCGACGGATACATTTCGACGGTCGCCCATTCTCCGTCGAGATCGTAGGTAGTGCCGTCGGCCAAGGTGACGTTCCTGGTGCCAATCGCCTCGTCGGCGACCTCTTGAATCATCTCCCGCATCATGACTGCGGAATCGTCATACGTTCCGAAGGCCTGATATGTCTCCAACATCGCGAATTCCGGCGAATGCGTCGAATCCGCGCCTTCGTTTCTGAAGTTGCGATTCAACTCGAAGACCCGCTCGAAACCACCGACGAGGCATCGCTTCAGGAACAGTTCCGGCGCGATGCGGAGGTAGAGGTCTGCGTCGAGCGCATTGGAGTGCGTGATGAATGGCCTCGCGGCGGCCCCACCGGCCAGCGTCTGCAGCATCGGCGTCTCGACTTCGAGGAACCCGCGCCGCTCCAACGCGGACCGAACGGCGCGCACCACCGCGATGCGCTGCCGCGCAATCGTGCGGGCCTCGGGACGGACGATCAGATCGACGTAGCGCTGGCGGACGCGCGACTCCTCGCTCATTTCCTTGTGCGCCACCGGAAGCGGTCGCAGTGCCTTCGAAATGATTTGCCAGGAATCGGCGAGCACAGACAATTCGCCACGCCGCGAGCTGATCACCTCGCCGTGCACGAACACGATGTCGCCCAGATCGACGTCGGCCTTCCACGAATCGAGCGACTCCTGCCCGACCTTCGCCAGGTTGATCATGACCTGGAGCTGGGTTCCGTCGCCCTCCTGCAGCGTCGCGAAGCACAGCTTGCCCGAGTTGCGCGCGAACACGACGCGGCCTGCGACACCGACGAACTCACCGGTCTCGGCGCCCGGCTCGAGGTCGGCGTGGGTCGCGCGGACCTCGGCGAGCGTATGAGTCCTGGCCACTTCGACCGGGTAGGGGTCGCGGCCCTCTGCGATCAGCCGCTCCCGTTTGGCCTGCCGAATCCGGAACTGTTCGGGGACGTCGGGGCCGGGGTCGGAGATCTCGCGGCTCTCGGGACGATCAGCAGTGCTCACGACGTGCCAGCTTAAATGAACGAGTGACCGCTCCCCTCGACGCGACGGCAGCCGCCCGGTTCCTCGCCGCGCTGGACGACGATCCGCTCGACTGGCGGTTCAAGGGCATCCCCTCGTCGTGGTGGGGTCGCACGCCGGCGAGCCTGCGCGACGAGCGGGTCGATCCGTTCGTCGACGGCGCGGTCGGGCCGCTGTGCGTGCTGTCCGACAGCGCGCTGGCCCACAACACGGCGGTGATGGCCGACTGGTGCCGGCACCGCGGCGTCGACCTGGC
>JAQSXQ010000441.1 GCA_029256565.1 Mycobacterium sp. | reverse complement strand
GCGGGGATCAGCGTGACGAGCCGGCGCAGCAGCAGGGGATAGGTCCGGTGCAGCAATCCCTGCATGATCATGGCCCCGGCGTAGGCGCCGACCGACGTCGAGGCCAGGCCCGACGCCAGCAGGCCGATCGCGAAGAACAGTGCGACCGTGTGGCCCAGCGTCGACTCCACGGCGGCGTGGGCGCCCTCGATCGAGTCGGTGTTCTCCATGCCCTGCAGGTTGGTCGCGGCCACCAGCAGCATCGCGAGGTTGACCGCACCTGCGACGAGCATGGCCAGGCCGACGTCGTACCGGGTGATGCGCAGCAGACGTCGTCGCGGGGCACCGGCTTCGGGTTGGCCGTGCCGATCCCGCGCGAGACCGGAGTGCAGATAGACCGCGTGCGGCATGACGGTGGCGCCCAGCATCGCGGTGGCGAGCAGGATGCTCTCGGGCCCCTCGAAGCGCGGCACCAGGCCACTGGCCACGTCGGCGGCCGACGGCGGCTCGACCACGAGGCTGGTGAGGAAGCCGATCGCGATGACGAGCAGCAGACCGCTGATCACGCGCTCGAACATGCCTTGCCCGCGGTGGTTCTGGATCGCGAGCAGCAGCAGTGACACCGCGCCGGTGATGACGCCGCCGAGCAGCAGAGGGAGGTCGAAGAGTAGGTACAGCGCGATGGCACCGCCGACGACCTCGGCGAGATCGGTTGCCATCGCGACCAATTCGGCCTGAATCCAGTACGCGATCCGGGTCTTGGTGCTCGCCCGGTCGGCGACCGACTCGGGCAGCGACCTGCCGGTGACGAGGCCCAACTTGGCCGACAGGTACTGCACCAGGCCCGCCATGACGTTGGCGACGAGGATGACCCAGACGAGGAGGAAGCCGAATTGCGCACCGGCGCTGACGTTCGCGGCGACATTGCCCGGATCGACGTAGGCGATCGCTGCGACGAACGCGGGTCCGAGCAGCCAAAATCCATGGCGCTGACGCGTGGCGGGTACCGGTAGCACGAACCTACTTTCCATCCGGTGTGACGAATAGAAAAGTTAGGTTAGCCGAAACCTAGGTCGTCGGCCAGTCAGGGGCGGTCAGCCCAGGCCGATCACGAACCCGCCGAAGCCGAAGCCGCCGCCGTACCAGGGCCAGTTGTTCATGGCCGGGGGTGACGTAGTGAGCGACGAACTGCCATTGGTGCTGCACATGGTGGTCCGCGGCGCGGTGTCGACGCACGTGGGTTGCGCTGACGCGGGTGCCGCGAGCACCACTGCGCCAGCCATGCCGACGGCAGCCAACAGTGGGGTGAGAATGCGGGGATGAACGCTCATGACCTGCTCCGATCTACGGAGGAAGTCTACGCCCGTCGCCGGGAAATGGACCCGACGATCAGCGGTGACCGCCGCCGCCGGTGCCGTGGTTGCCCCAGCTGCCGCCACCGATGATCAGCGCGGGCCCGAAGAACTCGTCGTCCCACGGGTACGGGTACACCGGAGCCGGCGCGGTCGCGTTGATCTGGACGTTGCCGGGCGACTGGCACTGGGTGATGCCCGTGCCGGTGTAGGTGCCGCCCGGAGTGGTCTGGCACGTCGGCTCGGCCGCGGCGACCGGCGAAAGGGACACGGCGACAACGGCACCCGCCGCGGCGACCAGTGGCAGGAAGTAGCGCTTGGCGGTCGTCATGGCGGATCCCCTCAGATGGTCGCTGTGTCGTTCACAGTGAACCGACAGCGTACAACCCACGGCCCGTGACCAGGGGCAGGTCGATCGTGGTTCGGATGCCGGGCGCTGCGGCCACGACCTCGGGCAGGGCGTTGACGACGCGGGCCGCCGTCGCCACGAGACCGGCGTGGTTGTGGTCGCCGTTGGGGCTCGAGAGGCACAGGTCGACGGTGTACGACGGTTCGCCGGTGATCTCGATGCGGTAGGAGCCGCCTTCCTGCGCGGGCTGCGGCCAGTCCGGGCACAGGTCGTCGCGCAGTCGCGTGACGTGCTCGAGGACGACGACCACCTTCCCGTCCTTGATGCCCTGCACTTCGAAGCGCAGCGCGGCGGCCGTGCCCTTCTCGATGTGCCCCGAGGCGATGTCGAAGGCCTCGGGCGCGGGCTCGCGCACGTATTCCTCCTTGACCTCGTCGAGTTCGACGCCCAGGCCGGCCGCGAGCTGTCGGACCACCGAGCCCCAGGCCAGGCTCAGCACGCCTGGCTGCAGCAGCATGGGCAGGTCGTCGAGCGGCCTGCCGAAGCCCATGACGTCGAACATCACCGTGGCGCTGTCGTAGGTGTCGTAGTTGATGATCTCCATGCACCTGACCTGCTCGATGCTCTGGCAGGTACCCGCCAGGGCGAGGGGGAGCAGGTCGTTGGCGAACCCGGGATCGATGCCGCCGACGAACAGGCTGGAGTTGCCGGTCTTGGTGGCCTCCTCGATGGGCGCGACCATCTCCGGAGGCAGTGTGGCCCAGGGGTATTGGAGGAAGACGGCGCTGCTGCCGACGACGTTGACGCCGGCGGCGAGGATGCGGCGGTAATCCTCGAGGGCCTCGACCAGTCGGTTGTCGGCCATCGCGGTGTAGACCGCGGCGTCGGGGTTGGTGGCGAGCACCGCGTCGAGGTCGGTGGTGGCCGTGATGCCGGTCGTGGTGTCGAGGCCGGCGAGGTCCCCGGCGTCCCTGCCCGCCTTGGACTCCGATGACACCCACACCGCGGTCAGCTCGAATCGCGGGTCGATGATCAACTGCGTGAGGGCGTGGCGGCCGACGTTTCCGGTGCCGATCGCGGCGACCTTGATGGGCTTGCTCGGTTCAGTCACGGTGTGTCCTCACAGATCCGGGATGGGCATGTCGAGGTTGGGGGTCGTGAGGCCGCCGTCGACCTCGAGCGTCTTGCCGGTCAGGTACGCCCCGGCGGGGGAGGCGAGGTACACCGCGGCGGCGGCGATGTCGAGCGGGTCGCCGAGCCGTCGCATCGGTGTCGCCTTCTCCATGGGGTCGCGCAGTTCGTCGTTGCTCGCGACGATCTCCAGCGCGGAGGTCAGGATCGATCCCGGCGCGATCGCGTTGACGCGGATGCGCGGGGCGAGGTCGAGTGCCGACAGGCGGGTGTAGTGCGCGAGCGCGGCCTTGGCGGTGCCGTAGGCGGCGAACCCACGGCCGGATGCGCGCGCCATCGTCGAGGTGATGTTGATGATGCTGCCGCCGCCGGAGTGCTCCAGCATCAGCGGCACGGCCGCCGTCGTGAGCGCATGAGCCGTCGCGACGTTGAACGTGAACGCGTCGCGCAGGTCCTTCGTGGAGGTGCTCAGGAGGGCGTTGGGCATGGTGCCGCCGACGTTGTTCACGACGATGTCTAGTTTGCCGAACGCCTCGATGGCCTCGGCCGCGAGCTTGGCCGTTGCCTCCGGG
>JAQSXQ010000440.1 GCA_029256565.1 Mycobacterium sp. | reverse complement strand
TTGTCACCACCGCCGGAGCTGCGGAACGTCTTCACGAGTTCGGCGTCGGGCGTGACCGTGCAGAAGCCGTCGCCGATGCGGCCTGCGAACTCGGCGGCCTGCGGCCCGAAGCCGGACACGTAGATCGGCACCGGCTGCTCCGGGAGCGTGTAGATCCGCGCCTCCTGCACCTCGTAGTGCAGCCCGTGGTGGCTGATCTCCTTGCCTTCGTGCAAGATCCGGATCACGTCGATGGCTTCCTCGAGCATCTCGAGGCGCACGCCCACCGACGGCCACGGGTCGCCGAGTATGTGTTCGTTGAGTGCCTCGCCGCTGCCGACTCCAAGTACGAAGCGCCCGTCGAGTTGCACGGCGGCGGTTGCGGCGGCTTGGGCGATGATCGCGGGATGGATGCGCATGGTGGGGCACGTGACGCCGGTCGTGACGGGTAGCGACGTCGCCTCGGACAACGCGCCGATCACGCCCCACACGAACGGACTCTGACCCTGCTCGTCGTTCCACGGATGGAAGTGGTCGCTGATCCACAGCGACTCGAAGCCGGCCGCCTCGGCCCGCTTCGCCTGGTCGATCAACTCCTTCGGGCCGTTCTGTTCACAGGACAGGAAGTATCCGATCTTCGCCATGCGCGCGGTCTACCCCTTCTTCGAGGCGGTAATCCGGCGCGCCCCGGCGGCGACACGGTACCGTCGCACGAAGGTTGACGACCCAGCCTCGACGCACGTCACGGTGGCGATTCCGACTCCCCGCCGATGCGATCCGATCGCATGGACGTGCGTTCCCTGGGATTCACAGCGCAACAATCATGCCGCCGGTGCACGGTCGCCGGGCATATCGAGGACCGTGGTGAGCAGTTTCACCGAGACCATGTTCAACAACGCCCGCAACAGCATGAACGGGATGGTCACGGGAGAGCCAGACCAACCGGTGCGGCACACCTGGATCGAAGTGCACGAGCGCGCCCGCCGCATCGCCGGTGGGCTCGCTGCCGCCGGTGTCGGTCGCGGCAGTGCCCTCGCCGTCCTGGCCGGCGCACCCGTCGAGATCGCCCCGACGGCACAGGGCATCTGGATGCGCGGCGCCAGCCTGACGATGCTGCACCAGCCGACACCGCGCACCGACCTCGTGCGGTGGGCCGACGAGACCATGGCGGTCATCCGCATGATCGACGCCGCCGCGGTGATCGTCTCGGATCCGTTCATGCCCGCGGCTCCGCTGCTCGCCGAGCAGGGCATCACCGTGCTGACGATCGCCGACCTGCTGGGCCACGACCCCGTCGATCCGCTTCTCACCGATGACGACGACATCGCGCTCATGCAGCTGACTTCGGGATCCACCGGATCCCCGAAGGCCGTGCAGATCACCCATGCCAACGTGGTCGCCAACGCCGAGGCGATGATCGTCGGTTGCGACTTCGACGTCGACACCGACGTCATCGTCAGTTGGCTGCCGTGTTTCCACGACATGGGCATGACGGGGTACCTGACCGTGCCGATGTACTACGGCGCCGAGCTGGTCAAGGTCACGCCGATGGACTTCCTGCGCGACACGCTGTTGTGGGCCAAGCTGATTCACCGGTACCGGGGCACGATGACCGCCGCGCCGAATTTTGCCTACAACTTGTTCGCCAAGCGTCTGCGCAGGCAGGCCGAACCGGGCGAGTACGACCTGTCGTCGCTGCGCTGGGCGCTCTCCGGTGCAGAACAGGTCGACCCGCTCGACGTCGAGGATCTCTGCGACGCGGGCGCCCCCTTCGGTCTGCGGCCCGAGGCGATCATCCCTGCCTACGGCATGGCCGAGACCACCGTGGCGGTGTCGTTCTCCCAGTGTGGCGGCGGCATGGTCATCGACGAGGTCGACGCCGACCTGCTGGCGGTGCTGCATCGGGCGGTCCCGGCGACCAAGGGCCACACGCGGCGCCTGGTCTCCCTCGGCAAGCCACTGAAGGGCATCGAGGTGCGCATCGTGGACGAGGAGGACGCCGTCGTCTCCGCCCGTGGCGTCGGCGTCATCGAGGTCCGCGGCGCTCCGGTCACCAAGGGTTACACGACGGTCGCGGGCTTCATCGGCGCTCAGAACGAGCAGGGCTGGTACGACACCGGCGACCTGGGCTACCTGACCGAGACCGGCGAGATCGTGGTGTGCGGTCGGCTCAAGGACGTCATCATCATGGCCGGCAAGAACATCTATCCGACCGACATCGAGCGCGCAGCCGTCCGCGTCGACGGTGTCCGTCCCGGCTGCGCCGTGGCAGTGCGCCTGAACGCCGGGCACAAGCGCGAGACGTTCGCGGTCGCCGTCGAGTCAGCCCGGTTCGACGATCACGACGAGGTCCGGCGCATCGAGCGCGAGGTCGCCCATCATGTCTTCGCCGAGGTCGACGTGCGGCCGCGCAACGTCGTCGTGCTCGAACCGGGCATGATCCCGAAGACCCCGTCGGGGAAGCTGCGCAGAGCCCACGCACTGTCGCTCGTCGACTGACTAGCGACGCGATTGTCCGAGGCCGTCGACGGGTATGTTCCGACCAGCACACACCCGATTTCGTCGCCTCCCGTCGCGAGGTGCGGGGAGGTTCGATGGTCGACTACGACACACAGCCGGGCCGCGACTCACCCGTCGATGCGGGTCTGACCCAGGAACGCCTCGACGCCGACGAGGTCGACCTGCGGGACGGCCTGGCCGGGGTGGCGGCGATGGTGGCGTCTGCGCTCGACGCCGGCGACATGCTCGATGCCGTGGCGAAGTTCGCGGCGCACGCAATCCCCAACGTGGACGGCGCAGGCATCGCACTCGTCGATGCGGACGGCGATGCAGGTGGCGTCAGGAGCACCGCGGCGACGGCGGACTTCGTGACCGAGATAGACGCCGTGCAGTACGACGAACTCCGCGAAGGCCCCTGCCTCACCGCGATGCAGTCCGGACGCCCCAGCGTCAGCGGCTCGCTGGGATGCGACGAGCGCTGGCCGCACTTCGGTGGCCGCGTCGCCCGGATGGGCGTGCACTCCGCGCTGTCGCTGCCGCTGGTCGTCGGCGACCGGGTGATCGGAGCGATCAACTGCTATGCGCGACGGCGCGACGTGTTCGCCGAGCATGCCGTCGAGTTGGGCACCCAGTTCGCGGGTCCCGCGGCCGTGGCCGTGTTCAACGCGCAACTGCTCTCGGAGGCGCGGGAGCGCACGGCCCGTCTGCAACGGGCGCTGGAGAGCCGGGCCATCATCGATCAGGCCATCGGCATCGTTCGCAGCCGCACGGGGTCCGACGGTGACGAGGCCTTCGCGCGGCTCGTTCGCATCAGCCAGGCCGAGAACGTGAAGTTGCACGTCGTCGCCCAGCGTCTAGTGGACGAGGCGGTGCGCCGGGCCCGACTGCGCCGCCGGACTGCGTGACCG
>JAQSXQ010000439.1 GCA_029256565.1 Mycobacterium sp. | reverse complement strand
AGCTACTTCTCCAACCGGCCGCCGACACGCGACACCACACCCGACGTCAGCCTCAACCGGCGCTACACGTTCGACACCTTCGTCATCGGTGCATCGAACCGCTTCGCCCACGCTGCGACGCTCGCCATCGCCGAGGCGCCGGCCCGGGCATACAACCCCTTGTTCATCTGGGGTGAGTCCGGTCTCGGCAAGACCCACCTCCTGCACGCCGCGGGCAACTACGCCCAACGCCTCTTCCCCGGCATGCGAGTGAAGTACGTCTCGACCGAGGAATTCACCAACGACTTCATCAACTCGCTGCGCGACGACCGCAAGGCGTCGTTCAAGCGGAGCTATCGCGACATCGACGTGCTGCTGGTCGACGACATCCAGTTCATCGAAGGCAAGGAAGGCATCCAGGAGGAGTTCTTCCACACCTTCAACACGCTGCACAACGCCAACAAGCAGATCGTCATCTCGTCCGACCGGCCGCCCAAGCAGCTGGCGACGCTCGAGGACCGGCTGCGGACCCGCTTCGAGTGGGGCCTGATCACCGACGTGCAGCCCCCCGAACTCGAGACGCGCATCGCGATTCTTCGCAAGAAGGCGCAGATGGACCGGCTGGACGTGCCCGATGACGTCCTGGAGTTGATCGCCAGCCGGATCGAGCGCAACATTCGCGAACTCGAGGGTGCGCTGATCCGGGTGACGGCGTTCGCGAGTCTGAACAAGACGACGATCGACAAGTCGCTCGCAGAGATCGTGCTGCGCGACCTGATCTCGGACTCCAGCACCATGCAGATCGGTACGGCGACCATCATGGCCGTCACCGCGGACTACTTCGAGATCTCGGTAGAGGAGCTCAGGGGCCCCGGCAAGACCCGCGCCCTGGCTCAGTCGCGCCAGATCGCCATGTATCTGTGTCGCGAACTCACCGACCTGTCCCTGCCGAAGATCGGGCAGGCATTCGGCCGCGACCACACCACGGTCATGTACGCCGAGAAGAAGATTCGTAGTGAGATGGCTCAGCGGCGCGAGGTCTTCGATCACGTCACCGAACTCACCACGCGGATCCGTCAGCGCTCCAAGCGCTGACTTTCACCGTCCGCACACCCTCCGCGCGGAGCGATCTACCCCGATTCCCCCTCCATCGGTGCCTCGTCGTGCCCGATTCGTGCCTCGGAGCCGACCAATTTCCGAGAAACTTCGCCACCTCTCGCACCACCAGTCACAGCCTGGGCTCGTGCACTCCCCTGTGCACAACCTCCGGACGAATCGGCCCGATCCGACACCGCTCGTGAGCACACCGGCCGCCATCCACGAGCAGACCGCTCGACGCCGAGATCGCTCCACGAGCGCTGCACGAGCCCGAACCACGTCCCACCTGCGCAGAGCACCCTCCATCCCCAACCTGCACAGGCCCTATTACTAATACTCATGTACCTACAAGGGATTTCTTCTAGAAGAGAAGGCCTGGGGACGCAGCGATCCGACCCGGGGTTGACCGGCTCGAACGCCGAGACGTCCCTGGCATCGATTAGCTTTCAAGAAGACGCGGGAGGCTCTACGGTTGGAGTCCGGCGACCGGTACGGTCGTCACACTGCGACGTCACGACGGAATGTCATTTCCGCTGCTGACGCTTGCCGCTTGGGTTTCATCGAAGGGACGCTATGGACGTGGCCACGACGACTGCTGGTCTCACGGATTTGAAGTTTCGCCTGGTGCGCGAAGACTTCGCCGATGCAGTGGCGTGGGTTGCGCGCATCCTGCCGACCCGGCCGACCGTCCCGGTGCTCTCCGGCGTGCTCCTCACCGGCTCCGACGACGGCCTGACGATCTCGGGTTACGACTACGAGGTGTCGGCAGAGATTCGCGTCGCGGCCGAGATCGCCTCTCCGGGAAGCGTTTTGGTGTCGGGACGACTGCTGTCCGACATCACCAGGTCGCTTCCTGCCAAGCCGGTCGACGTGACCGTCGAGGGCACCCGGGTGGCTCTGAGCTGCGGAAGCGCTCGATTCTCCCTGCCGACGATGGCCGTGGAGGACTACCCGACGCTGCCAGCGCTCCCCGACGAGACGGGCATCGTGCCCTCGGACCTGTTCGGTCAGGCCATCAGCCAGGTGGCGGTCGCCGCCGGTCGCGACGACACCCTGCCGATGCTCACCGGCATCCGCGTCGAGATCTCCGGCGACAAGGTCGTTTTGGCGGCCACCGACCGCTTCCGGCTGGCCGTCCGCGAACTCACCTGGGCCAACGCCGCGGCTGACGTCGAGGCAGCGGTGCTGGTACCCGCCAAGACCCTGTCCGAGGCGGCGAAGGCCGGCTCCGACGGCACCGAGGTCCACCTGTCCCTCGGGTCGGGCGACTCGGTCGGCAAGGACGGCCTGCTGGGCATCCGCAGCAACGGCAAGCGCACCACCAGCCGCCTGCTGGACGCGGAGTTCCCCAAGTTCCGCCAGCTGCTGCCGTCGGAGCACACGGCCGTCGCGACCCTCAACGTCGCCGAACTCACCGAGGCCATCAAGCGCGTGGCACTCGTCGCCGACCGTGGCGCACAGGTCCGGATGGAATTCGACTCCGACGTGCTGCACCTGTCCGCGGGTGCGGAGGACGTCGGCAAGGCCGAGGAGGACCTGCCGGTCGACTTCTCCGGCGATCCCCTCACCATTGCCTTCAACCCGACCTACCTCACCGACGGCCTCGGCTCGTTGCATTCGGAGAAGGTGACGTTCGGGTTCACGACACCCAGTCGTCCCGCGGTGTTGCGTCCCACGGGTGATGATGGGGGGCACGCCGGATCGAGCGGCCCCTTCCCGGCCGGACAGACCGACTACGTGTACTTGTTGATGCCGGTGCGGCTTCCGGGCTGACCGGCCCGGAACAGCGGGAGATCGCATGCAACTGGGTTTGATCGGGCTCGGCAAAATGGGCTTCAACATGCGCGAGCGGCTGCGCGAAGGCGGACACGAGGTGGTCGGTTACGACCCTCGCCCCGAGGTCACCGACGTCCCGACCCTCGCCGCCCTGGCCGAGGCCCTCGAGTCGCCGCGTGTGGTCTGGGTGATGGTTCCCTCCGGTGAGGTCACCCACGCCACGATCGTCTCGCTGGCGGAGGTGCTGACCGAGGGCGATCTGGTGATCGACGGCGGCAACTCTCGCTACACCGACGACGCTCCGCACGCGAAGTTGTTGGCGGACAAGGGCGTCGGGTTCATCGATGCCGGCGTCTCCGGTGGCATCTGGGGTCTGACCGAGGGCTACGGTCTGATGGTCGGCGGCAGCGACGAGGACGTGGCGCGTGTCATGCCGATCTTCGACGCGCTGCGGCCCCCGGGTGACGTCGCCGACGGATTCGTGCACGCCGGCCCGGTCGGAGCCGGACACTTCACGAAGATGGTGCACAACGGCGTGGAGTACGCGT
>JAQSXQ010000438.1 GCA_029256565.1 Mycobacterium sp. | reverse complement strand
CTGGCACCGGTCCGCGGGAGACGGCGGCAAGCCGAACGAGATGGCACAGAATGAGCACGTGGACACCCGCCGACTGCAGCTGCTGCTGGCGCTGTCGCGGCTCGGGTCGATGCGCGCGGTGGCCGAAAGCCACCATCTGACCACCTCGACCGTCTCTGCGCAGATCGCCGCGCTCGCCAGGGAGACCGGCACGCGTCTGATCGAGCCGGACGGGCGGCGGGTGCGGTTGACCCCGGCCGGGCGACGGCTCGCCGACCACGCGGTCGGGATCCTCGCCGCCGTCGACGCCGCGCGACTGGACCTCGATCCGGATGCCGACCCGGCGGGAACGCTGCGGGTCGGCGGCTTCGCCACCGGGATCCGGGTGTCGCTGCTGCCGATTCTCACCGAACTCGCCAGGCGCCACCCCGCCATCGACGTGGTGATCTCGGAGTACGAGCCGATCGAGGCGTTCGCGATGCTGGTCGACGACGACCTCGACCTCGCGTTGACCTACGACTACAACCTCGCGCCTGCCTCGCTGAACCCGGTGCTCGAGGCCGTTGCGCTGTGGTCGACGGCGTGGGGTCTCGGCGTTCCCTCCGACGAGCCGGAGGGGCACGTCGACCTCGCGGGCTATGCCGACCGGACGTGGATCGTGAACTCCCGCAACACCGCTGACGAAGACGCCGTGCGCACGCTCGGCGCAATGGCCGGGTTCACGCCGCGCATCGCGCACCAGATCGACAGTCTCGACCTCGTCGAAGAACTGATCGTCGCCGGATACGGCGTCGGCCTGCTACCACGGGATAGGCCGACCACCGACGGCGTGAAGGTGCTGCAGCTCACCGACCCGACGGTCGTGCTCACCGCCTATGCGGTGACACGGGCCGGCCGGTCGACGTGGCCGCCGCTGCGCGCCGTCCTCGATCGGCTGCGCCCGGGCGCCGACGACCTGCCTCAGCCCGCGTGGCCGCGCCCGCAGGCACGTCGCTGACCCAGGCTCACTGTCCCAGGGTCAGCCGTTGCGCTGCCTGATAGCGCGCCAGCACGTCGGGGGTGGGTTCCGCCTCGTAGGTCGCGGTGACGCCGAACGACCACGACGGTGGCTCGTCGGACTCCGACAGCACCCAGGCCGCCTGCCGTGCGGCTCCGAGCGCGACGTACTCGGCGGGCGTCGGCACGTGCACCGGCTTGCCCAGGATCGCCGGGGCGATCCGGCGGATGGCCTCCGACCGCGCGCCGCCGCCGACGAGGATGACCCGCCGGACCTCGATGCCCTGGGCATCGATCTGGTCGAGGCAGAACGCGATCGAACTCAGCAACCCCTCGACCGCCGCGCGAGCGACGTTGGCCGACGACAGGTTTCGCGTCGTCATGCCCTGCAGCGCGCCACTGGCCTCGGGCAGGTTGGGCGACCGCTCCCCGTCGAAGTACGGAACCAGGGACAGCCCCTCGGCACCCGCGGGCGCCGACAGCGCCAACCGGTCGAGTTCGTCGAAGTCCACGCCGAGCGTCTTGGCAACGGCAGCGAGCACGGGCGCGCCGTTGAGCGTGCAGACCAGCGGCAGCTGCCGCCCGGTGGCGTCGGCGAATCCCGCGACCAGACCACTCGCGTCGTGCGGCGCCGCGTCACCGACCGCGCTGACCACACCGGACGTGCCGAGCGACACGACGCAGTCACCGGGGCCTGCGCCGATGCCGAGTGCCGCGGCGGCGTTGTCGCCGGCGCCGGCGCCCAGTGCCGCACCGGTGGTGGTGCGCCCCGCCGCCTCGGCAGGGCCGACGATCTCCGGCACCAGCGGGCGTCGCCCCCGCATCGCGAGCTTCAGCAGATCCAGGTCGTAGGACCCGTCCTCCGCGGAGAAGTACCCGGTGCCGCTGGCGTCGCTGCGGTCGGTGCGGACGTCCTCGATGTCGGTCGAGCCGGAGAGTCGCCAGGTCAACCAGTCGTGGGGCAGGCACACCGCAGCCGTCGCGTCGGCGTGCTCCCGCTCGTTGTCGGCAAGCCACCGCAGCTTCGCCGCCGTGATGGCCGCGACCGGCACGACCCCGATGCGTTGCGCCCACTGTCCGGCGCCGCCCAGTTCCTCGACGAGGTCTCTGGCGGCGGCGCTGGAGCGGGTGTCGTTCCACAGCAGCGCGGGGCGAACCACCTGACCGCTCTTGTCCAGGCAGACCATCCCGTGCTGCTGGGCGCCGACCGATACGACGGCGACGTCATCGAGGCCACCGGCCGCGTGCGCCGCCTCCCCGAGGGCGGTCCACCACACGTGCGGGTCGACCTCGGTCCCCCCGGGATGCGGGGCGGCCCCCGACCGCCTGATCTCGCCGGTCTCGGCGTCGCACACCACGACCTTGCACGACTGGGTCGACGAGTCGATTCCAGCGACGAGCGCCACGCCGTCTCCTTTGGTTACGCAGAACTAGGACCTAGTGCGAAGTTACCCCGAAGCCGGGCCTCTGCGTGTTTGTGATCATGATCGGAGGGGAATGATGGGCGCATGTTGATTCGTCGCGTCGCACGACCCATGCTTGCCACCACGTTCATCGCGCGCGGAGTGGAGTCGCTTCGTAGTCCCAAGCCGGCGGCCGACGCCGCCAAGCCCACGCTCGAAGGCCTGGCCAAGCTGCCCGACCCGGTGGGCCCGAACGTCCCCACCAACGCCGAGACCGTCGCCAAGGTGACCGCGGGTGTGCAGGTCGGTGCCGGACTACTGCTGGCCACCGGCAAGCTCCCCCGTCTCGCCTCGGCCGCACTGGCGTTCAGTGTCGTTCCGGGAAGCCTTGGAGCACACGCATTCTGGAATGAGTCCGATCCCGAGCGGATGGCTTCGGAGCGCCGCGCGTTCCTCGCCGACCTCAGCCTCATCGGCGGTCTGATCATCGCCTCGGTGGACACCGAGGGGAAGCCGTCACTGGGCTGGCGCGGCCGTCGCGCCGCCAAGAAGGTCTCCGCGTCGGTGTCCGGCGTGCTGCCCAGCTCGTCGAACGGCGCGATCGTCGACAGTGAGCTGGTCGACCGCGTCGGCCACAACCTGCAGAGCGGTCTGCACGTCGCCCGCGAGCGCGGTGCCGAGTTCGCCGACGTGGCCTCCAAGCGCGGTGCCGAGTTCGCCGAGGTCGCCTCCAAGCGCGGTGCCGAGATCGCCGACGTTGCCTCCAAGCGCGGTGCCGTGCTGGCCGAGGTCGCCTCCAAGCGCGGTGCCGAACTCGCCGACGTTGCCTCCAAGCGTGGCGCCGAGTTCGCCGACGTCGCGACCAAGCGCAGTACCGAGATCGCTGGCGTCGCGTCCAAGCGTGGCGAGAAGCTGGCCGCCAAGGCGCAGAAGCGCAGCGACAAGCTGGCCGTGCAGGCGCAGAAGCGCGCACCCGAGTTGGCCACCCTCGCCCGCGAGCGGAGTGTCGAACTCGCCGAGCGTGCCCG
>JAQSXQ010000437.1 GCA_029256565.1 Mycobacterium sp. | reverse complement strand
TCGCGGTGCTCGCGGCCTACGTCGTCGTCGTGCGTCCGTTCCTGGTCAGCCCGGCAGGCGCGCCTTGAGTTTCGCGGCGATGCGCACCAGCGCCTGCTGGTCGGCGACGCTCAGCGGGTCGAGCACGAGTTCGCGCACGGCGCGGACGTGGACGGGCGCGGCGGCGCGAACCATCTCGAAGCCGGCGTCGGTCAGGACGGCGAGGGTGTACCGGCCGTCGTCGGGATCGGGTTGACGGGACATCGCGCCCCGCTTCTCCAATCGGGTGACGACGTTCGACAGCCGCGACAGCGATCCGTTGGCCAGGAAGGCCAGTTCGCTCATCCTGATCCGCCGCTGTGGCGCGTCGGACACGTGGCTCAGCACGAGGTACTCGAACAGCGTCAGGCCCGACTCGTCCCGCAGCGGCGCCTCTAGCCGGCCGGGCATGAGCAGCAGCAGGGAGATGAGGCCGGTCCAGGCCTCCTTCTCGTCGGCGCTCAACCACCCGTCACGTCGCTCGGCCATCCCCGGCACGATACTCACTTCACGCATGAAGTGAAACCGTGCTAGGTTTACTTCAACCATGAAGTCAACTGAGAGGCAGAGCCCGATGGCACGACCAGAGTTCTTCGTCACCCCCGGCTACGGCGACACGATGTTGAAGAACATGCGCTACAGCCAGGCCGTCCGGGTCGGCGATCGCGTCGAGATCTCCGGCCAGGGCGGCTGGAACGACCAGTTCGACTTCCCCGCCGACCTGCGCGAGGAGATCGTCGCCGCCTTCGACAACGTCGAGCGGACCCTGGCCACCGCGGGAGCGACCTGGCGGGACGTGATCTCGGTGGACTCCTTCCACGTCACCGAGGACCCCGCGACGATCGGCGACGCCCACAACTCGGTGATGGTCGAGCAGTTCCGCAGGCGCATGGGTGACCGGGCGCCGATCTGGACGCAGATCGCCGTGCCGGTGCTTGGCGCGCCGAACATGCGCATCGAGATCAAGGTGAGCGCCATCGTCGCACCCGAGGTGCGCACCGACTGACGCCGCTGGGCCGACGGGCCTCGGCTAGGGTCAGCGCTCTATGACACGTGTCAACTCGGCCGGGGAGCGCAGCTGGATCGCCCGCCTGCTCGACTTCGAGCAGCACGGCGACGTGTTCGTCGCCCCCAACCCACGCAGCGGTCCAGGCGACCGGTTGTTCGGCGGGCTCATCGCGGCCCAAGCCCTGGCCGCGGCGGGCCACACCGTCGAACCCGACAAGCTGCCGCAGTCGCTGCACCTCTACTTCGTCCGCGGCGGCCAGTACGGCGTCGACGTCGAACTGCACGTCGAGCGGACCCGCGACGGGCGGTCCTTCGACACCCGCCGCGTCACCGCCGTCCAGCACGGCAAGGTCATCCTGGAGATGATCGCGTCGTTCCACCGTCCGGAGGACGCCGCCGACTGGCAGCCACCGATCGTCCCGGCACTCGAGTTCGACGACGCCTTGCACAAGGTGCCCAATCTCGGCTTCGCCGAGCGCTTCGACATCCGGGTCACGCCAGGCGACGACTCCGTGTTCGCGGTGCCGCCGTTCTGGATCCGGACACGCGACGAGATCGAGGACGACCCGCTGATCCGCGCCTGCACGCTGACGTTCATGTCGGACTTCGGGCCGGTGCCCGTCGCGCGGCCGCCCGGCACGCCGGTGCATCCCGAGACCGGCTACGCCGCCAGCCTCGACCACGCCGTGTGGTTCCACCGCCCGTTCGATCCGCGGCAGTGGCATCGCTACGAGGTGCGCTCGCTGAACAACAGCGACTCGCGCGGCCTGGTCGTCGGGTCGCTGTACTCCGCGGCGGACACACTGGTCGCCAGCACGACACAGGAAGCCCTCTGGCGCCTGTAGTGCGGTACCGCCTGGAAGAGTGGTGACGTGAGCTACCCGTACCAGCCCGTGCCGCAGGGCGCGCCGCCGCCGACGTGCTACCGGCATCCCGACCGGCCGACATACGTCCAGTGCACCCGCTGCGGGCGGTTCATCTGCCCCGAGTGCATGCGCACCGCGCCCGTCGGGCACCAGTGCCCGGACTGCATCGACGCGGCGGCGAAGTCGATACGTCAGCCGACGACGGCCTTCGGCGGCCGGCCCACCACCGTGCCGCTCGTCAGCTACCTGCTGATCGCGGTGAACGTGGCGCTGTTCGTGCTGCAGATGGCGAACGAGGAGGTCTACCGCCAATTCGTGCTGTGGCCCGAGGGCATCGCCTACGGCGACCAGTACTACCGGCTCGCGACGTCGGCCTTCCTGCACGTCGGCATCACGCACGTCTTGTTCAACATGGTGGCGCTGTACTTCACCGGTCCCGCACTGGAATTGGCCATGGGCCGGATCCGATTCCTCGGCATCTACGCCTTGAGTGCGCTCGGCGGATCGGTCATGGTCTACCTGTTCTCACCCGTCGACCAGGGCACCCTGGGCGCCTCGGGCGCGATCTTCGGCCTGTTCGCCGCCACCCTGGTGCTCGCCAAGAAACTGAACTTCGACATGCGCCCGCTCATCGGACTCATCGTCATCAACCTCGTCATCACGTTCGTGGTGCCGTCGATCAGCTGGCAGGGCCACATCGGCGGCCTCCTCACCGGCGCGCTGGTCGCGTGGGTCTACGGCTACGCCCCGCGAGCCAACCGAACCCTGATCCAGGCGGGATTCTCCGTCGCCCTCGTCGTGGTGTTCGCGGCGATCATCTGGTGGCGCACCGGCGCGATCCTCACCGGGGTCGGGTAGCCGAGCCGGTCAGGGAGCCCCTGTTTTAGGGAGCCGGGGGCGCGCCGCACCGGTTCTTGATGTCCACCAGCGGCTGCCGGATACCGGTCATCTCGGCCTGCTCCTGCGGGTGCTGCGCCAGGTAGCCCATGGTCTTGCTGGCGACCTCCTCGCGGCTGAGCCCGCCGAGCGTCGACACGTAGGCGTTGAGGTCCGGGTGGGTGAACAGGTACGCCGAGGTCGACGCCGACACGCCCGCGCGTACGCCCTCGAGGTCCGCGGCGCTGCAGTTGGGCGGGTTGGCCGCGGGGTCTTCGTTGGCGAACGCGGGCGCGATGCCGCCGAACAGTGCCGTCGTCAGCAGCCCGCCTGCCAGCACGGTGCCGCCGACCAGCCGTCGGGTGGTGAATGCCGAGAGTTCCATGACCGTTTCTCCTTCGTCGTTTCAGGAGAGTCTGCCGACTCCAGCTAACCGAAGGGCTGCGCCCAAGGCGATTCACAGCCACCTCCCGCCACCCTCACAGGCGCCACGTTCGCCACGATCGCGAAACGCCTTGATAACGAGCCCATCAAGCGCCGCGTGGGCGCGAAGCCCCTGCTCGGGCCGCTGTTAGGTTCGGCCACGAATCGACGTCCGAACGAATGGAGTACCACCGGTGTTCGCCAAGGTGAAGCGGCTGTCCGCAGCC
>JAQSXQ010000436.1 GCA_029256565.1 Mycobacterium sp. | reverse complement strand
GCGATGGCCGCGAGCTCTTACCTCATCGCAGGCAGCTGACATGACCGCCCCCGTCTGGATGGCGCTACCGCCCGAGGTGCATTCGGGGCTGCTCAGCAGCGGTCCCGGGCCCGGGTCGATGCTCGCCGCCGCGGGGGCGTGGCAGTCGTTGAGCGTCGAGTACTCCACGGCGGCAGCGGAGTTGACGGCTCTGCTCGCCGCCGTGCAGTCGGGTGCGTGGGAGGGGCCGAGCGCCGAGCAGTACATCGCCGCCCATGCGCCGTACCTGACGTGGCTGGCGCAGGCGAGTGCGAACAGTGCGGCCGCAGCAGTCCAGCACGAGACGGCGGCGGCTGCGTACACGACGGCGCTGGCGATGATGCCGACGCTGCCCGAACTCGCGCTCAACCACACGATGCACGGCGTGCTGATGGCGACCAACTTCCTTGGCATCAATACGATCCCGATCGCGCTGAACGAGGCCGACTACGTCCGCATGTGGATACAGGCGGCGACCACGATGAGCACCTACCAGGCAGTCGCGGGAGCCACGGTTGCGGCCACGCCTGCCACGCCGCCCGCGCCGTTCCTCCTCGCGCCGGGCGTTGGCGAGGCGGGCGATGCCGGGGCCACGTCGCGCCAGGCCATGGCGCAGGTGCAGGCCGCCGACGCCGGTGGCGCGCTGAACAACGCCGACTTCCTGCAGCAGCTCCTGCAGGCGCTCAACCAGTTCTTCCAGGCGTACACCGACTACACCAACTCGCTCTTCGAGCCCATCACGAAGTTCCTGCAGGACCCGATCGGCAACAGCATCGACCTGATCACGGGCCTGCTGACCAACCCCGGTCCCACGCTGGTCGAGTACGGTCCATTCCTCTTCGCCGTTGCATATCAGGCGATTTCGTGGATCGGCGCCTCCCTCACCTACCCGCAGCTGCTGTTGCAACCGCTGCTGGCGATCGGTCTTGGCGTCGGCGGGTACTTCCTGCAGGAGTACCTGAACAGGCCGGTCGCCCCGGAGCCGGTGCCAGAGCCCGCGCCGGCCGCGGCGCCGCAACAGGTCCAGGCGCCGCGCGCCGAGGTGCAGAATCCGCTGCCCGCCGCGACCGTGGCACCGACGGTGCCGAGCGCGCCCGCCGCGCCCGCGGCCTCGGTGGCCGCAGGTACCGCTCCCGCCCCCGCCGCACCCGCCGCGGCCGCAGCGCCGTTCGTCCCGTACGTGGTGCCGGGCGGCGGCCCAGGGCCCGGTGCGTCGCCGACGTTCCGCGAGGGCAGCGGCGCCAAGGCCCCCGCCTCCGACATCGCAGCCTCGTCCGCCGCGGCGGCTGCAGCGTCGTCGCTCGCGAAGCGCAAGGCGCGGCGCAAGCGCGGCGCCGAAGTCCACGAGCGTGGCTATGCCGACGCCTACATGGACTACGAACCGGGTCCCGACTCCGAAGCGACACCGCGACCCGCGCCGCGCGTCGGCGCCTCGTCGCGGGGTGCGGGTGCGGTCGGATTCACGGGGACCATCACCGCCGAACGGACCGACCAGGCCGACCGGTCACGGGGACTGACCCAGTTGCCGGAGGACCCCTACGGCGGCGGACCGGTCGACCCGCTGCTGCCGGGCAACTGGGACCCGGAAGGGGGACGGCCCACCTGAACAGAGCCGAGAGTCCGAGCACGTCAACCGATAACGAACAGCAGTCGAAGATCCGGAAGGAAACCCCATGAGCCTCCTCGATGCTCACATCCCACAACTCGTCGCCTCCGAGGCGGCATTCTCCGCCAAGGCGGGACTGATGCGCAGCACCATCGCCCAGGCCGAGCAGGCAGCCCAGGCGTCGCAGGCGTTCCACCAGGGCGAGTCCGCCGTCGCGTTCCAGGCCGCGCACGCCCGCTTCATCGAGGTGTCGGCGCGGGTCAACGCCCTGCTCGACATCGCACAGGCCAACATCGGCGACGCCGCTTCGACGTACGTCGCCGAGGACGCCGCAGCGTCGAGCACCTACACCGCAATCTGATTCGCCGAGCAGAGCTGAAGGGACACAACACATGTCACAGATCATGTACAACTACCCGGCCATGCTGGCGCTGGCCGCCGAGATGAACGGCTACTCGGGAGCCCTGCACGCCGTCGGCGCCGACGTCGCGAGCGAGCAGGCCGCACTGTCGGCAGGCTGGCAGGGCGACACCGGCATGTCGTACCAGGCGTGGCAGGCGCAGTGGAACGCCAGCCTCGAGGAACTGGTCCGCGCCTACCGCGCGATGTCGAGCACCCACGAGATGAACACGATGTCGATGAGCGCTCGGGACGCGGCGCAGGGCGCCAAGTGGGGCGCTGCCTGATGGATTCGGGCCTGATGAGCAGTGGGCGCTAACGCCGTCGAGCTGACCGCGGAGCAGGCCTGGTTCGTCGCCGAATCGGCTGGGGCGGGGTACTTCCCATGGGTACTGGCCATCACGCCGCCGTACGCCGAGGAGTCCCTTCGCCCCGCGTTCGAGGCCCGCATGCGTGCGGAGCTGTCCGAACTCGGGGTGATGGTGGCCGACCGCGTCACCGCACCCGTCACCCGGTGGGTCACCACCGCGTGCCGTCCGACGCGCTGGCTCGAACTGCGCTTCGTCTCGGGATCGGGGAACATGTTGCGGGGCCTGGTCGCTCGCCGTGGGGACGACGTGGTCGTCGCACTGCGCAACGGCGGGCTGGCGACGTTCAGCCACGTCGACGTGGACCATCCGCAGGCGCTGGTTCCCGTGCTCACGGCCGGGCTGTCCGGACGGCCACCCGCGTCGTTCACAGAGTTCGCCATCGCGGCGCGGATCGGTGCGAAGGCCGACGAACGGCTCCGCAACGGGGCCGAACTCGCGGACGTCGTGGAGAACCTCGGCATCCCCGCCGGCGCCCGGCACGTGGTGGAGGCCGCCTTCGCGCCCGACCGCTGCTACGTCGAGATCGTCGCGGGTGACCACCGCGACGGTCACCGGGTCAGCACCGAGGTGGGTGTCAGCATCGTCGACACCAGCGCCGGACGCGTGCTCGTCAGCCCCTCGAAGGCCTACGACGGCGAGTGGGTGTCGACGTTCTCGCCCGGCACCCCGCTGGCCATCGCAACCGCCGTCGAACGCCTCACCGCCACCCTGCCCGACGGGGAGTGGTTCCCCGAAGCCCACCTCACCAGAGACTTCGACCAGAGAACGGAAGACCAAAGATGTCCGACACCCTCACACCGGGCCTGACTTCGCCCGGTGTATCACCCGGATCCGCGGTGGTGCCCATCGTCCGGGTCGCCGTGCTCGCAGGCGGCGACGACGGTGGTCGGCTCGTCGACATGGCGCTACCGACCGAGCTGCCGCTGCGCGAGATCTTGCCCGCGGTACGGCGCATGGCGCTGCCGGCCGGCGACGACGCCGACGCGCCCGTGCAGCTGTCGCTCGCACCCGTCGGCGGAGCGCC
>JAQSXQ010000435.1 GCA_029256565.1 Mycobacterium sp. | reverse complement strand
CGCGAAGGTGTCGCTCGACGGCCTGGAGCGCAACAAGATGCGCGTCGTGCCGGGCGTGACGTCCAAGGCGATGTCGGTCGCCAGCGGTTACGCCCCGCGTTCGATCGTCACGCCGATCGTCGGCGCCGTCTACAAGAAGCTGGGCGGCGAGTAGCCCGTCCGACTGTGCGGCGAAATGACATTCCCTGTCGTTGAGGACGCGTCTCAACGACAGGGAATGTCATTTCGGCGGGCTCAGCGCCGACGTCGGCGGCGGCCGGTACCGAAGATGCTGCGGGTGATCTCGCGGCCGATGACGGTGCCTGCCGAACGCATCGCGCTCTTGAACGCCGTGCTGCCGATGACCTTCTCCATCATCCCTGGCTCGGCTCGCTCGTCCGACGCCATGGGCCCGTCCCACTGCGGCACGGGTGGCGGCAGGTCGACGGGCTCCGGCGGGGCTACCCGGGCGCTGAGCCGCTCGTAGGCGGACTCCCGGTCGATCGTCTGCCCGTACTCCGCCTGCAGGGGCGACGAATTGGCCGCAGCGCTCATCGCGTCGGGGCCGATGGTGTCCATCAGCGAACGCGGCGCCCGCATCCGGGTCCACGCGACCGGCGTCGGCGCCCCCGTCTCGGAGAGCACCGTGACCACGGCCTCGCCGATGCCCAACGACGTCAGCGCCTCCCCCAGGTCGTAGACCGCGGTCTTCGGGTAAGTGCGCACGGTCTTCCTGAGCGCCTTCTCGTCGTCCGGGGTGAATGCCCGCAGCGCGTGTTGGATGCGCGCCCCGAGCTGCGAGAGGACGTCGTTCGGCACGTCGGTGGGAAGTTGGGTGCAGAAGAACACGCCGACGCCCTTGGAGCGGATCAGCTTCACCGTCTGCTCGACCTGTTCGAGGAACGCCTTCGAGGCGTCGGTGAACAGCAGGTGCGCCTCGTCGAACACGAACACCAGGTTGGGCTTCTCGACGTCGCCCACCTCGGGCAGCGTGGTGAACAGGTCGGCGAGCACCCACATCAGGAACGTCGAGAACAGCACCGGCCGGGCGGCCTGATTTCCGAGTTCCAGGAGCGTGATGACGCCGCGGCCCTGCGCGTCGCGCCGCATCAGGTCCTCGGGCTCGAGTTCGGGTTCGCCGAAGAACGTGTCGCCACCCTCGGCCTCGAGGTTGACCAATGCGCGCAGGATCACCCCCGCGGTGGTGGTCGACACCGCGCCGAGTGCCTTCAGCTCCGGCTTGCCCTCGTCGCTCGTCAGGTACTGGATGACCGCGCGGAGATCCTTGAGGTCGAGCAGCGCCAACCCGTTCTGATCGGCGAAGTGGAAGATCAAGCCGAGTGTCGACTCCTGGGTGGCGTTGAGACCGAGCACCTTCGACAGCAGGATGGGCCCGAAACTGGTGATGGTGGCGCGCACCGGCACGCCGACCCCGCCGGTGCCCAGCGAGAGGAACTCGACGGGATACGCGGTCGCCGTCCACGCGTCGCCCGTGTCGGCGGCGCGTTGAGTCGTCTTGTCCCCTGCCGCACCCGGTCGCGACAACCCGGACAGGTCGCCCTTCACGTCGGCCATCAGCACGGGCACGCCGGCCGCCGACAACTGCTCGGCGATCATCTGCAGTGACTTCGTCTTGCCGGTACCCGTCGCACCGGCGACCAGCCCGTGCCGGTTCACCGTGGCGAGCGGGATGCGGACCCGGGCCGACGGGTCGACCACGCCGTCGACGACCACCGTTCCCAGCTCGAGCGCGGGTCCGGAGAAGGCGTAACCAGCGGCGATCTGCTGCGCGGGGGCGGTCGACGGGTCTGCTGTCATGCGGCGAACCCTAGTCGTGCGACCCGTGACAAGGGGCACGTGTGCGGTGGTCGCGACGACACCGTCGGAGGGTGGGAATACTGTGGAACGTTGTGCGCGACGAACTGGTGTGGATCGACTGCGAGATGACCGGCCTCGATCTCGGGTCTGACCGACTCATCGAGATCGCGGCCCTGGTGACCGACTCGGAACTCAACGTGCTGGGCGACGGCATCGACGTCGTCATTCACACCGACGACGAGGCGCTCGACGGCATGATCGACGTGGTCGCGACGATGCACCGCAAGTCGGGCCTCACCAACGAGGTGCGCGCGTCGACCACGAGCCTCGCTGCCGCCGAGGAGATGGTGCTGGACTACATCCGCAGCCACGTCAAGGCCCCCAACACCGCGCCGCTGTGTGGCAACTCCATCGCGACCGATCGCGGCTTCATCGCCCGCGACATGCCGACCCTCGACGGCTACCTGCACTACCGCATGATCGACGTCAGCTCCATCAAGGAACTGTGCAGGCGCTGGTACCCGCGGATCTACTTCGGCCAGCCCGAGAAGGGGCTCGCGCACCGCGCCCTGGCCGACATCCACGAGTCGATCCGCGAGTTGAAGTACTACCGCCGCACGGCATTCGTGCCTGCTCCGGGACCCGCGACCAGCGACATCGCGGCCGTCGCGGCCGACCTCGGACCCGTGGGCAACGGCGAAGTGACAATCGATTCGGCTACCGAGCGTCCGAGCGGCTAGTATCTACGACGCCGCAGTGCCCACTTCGGGTCGGCGGCGATGGTGGCTGTAGTTCAGTTGGTAGAGCACCAGGTTGTGATCCTGGCTGTCGCGGGTTCGAGTCCCGTCAGCCACCCGGTAACGGAACGGGCCCGCCGCACTCAGTGCGGCGGGCCCGTTTCGTTGGGTCCGGTTCTGGGCTAGACGTCGGCGTTGCCGGCCTTCCACTGCTCCCACGGGATGTTCCAGTCACCCAGGCCGTCGGTGCCCGGCAGGACCGATCCGACGGTGTTGGTGACGTCGACGATGTCGCCGCGCTTGGTGTTCTCGTAGAACCACTTCGCGTTGCTGGTGCTGACGTTCAGGCAGCCGTGGCTCACGTTGCTGTAGCCCTGGCTGCCCACCGACCACGGGGCGCCGTGGACGTAGATGCCGCTGTAGGACATCTGGGTCGCCCAGTCGACCTCGGTGCGATAACCGTTCGGCGAGTTCGACGGCACGCCGTACGTCGAGGAGTCCATCACCAGGTGCGAGTAGCGGTCTCCAACGATGTACGTGCCGTTGTTCGTGGGCGTGCTGCTCTTGCCCATCGAGATGGGCATGGTCTTGATGACCTCGCCGTTGCGGCGGACCGTCAGGGTCTTGGTGTTGTCGTCCGCCGTCGCAATCACCTCGTCGCCGATGGTGAAGCGAGTGCTGACGTTGTCCTGCCCGAAGAGACCGTCGCCCAGGTCGACGCCGTAGGTGTTCACCGCGACCTCGACGATCGTGCCGGGCTTCCAGTACTGCGCGGGACGCCACCGAACCTCTTGGTTACTGAGCCAGTAGAACGCCCCCTCGACCTCGGGGGTGGTGACGACCTTGATGGAGTTCTCGGCGGCCACCCGGTTCGGGATGTTCTCG
>JAQSXQ010000434.1 GCA_029256565.1 Mycobacterium sp. | reverse complement strand
CCCGGCGCCTCGTCGTGAACGATCACCCGTCGTGAGCGACTTCGAGTTCGTCGGCGTCCACGTGAACGACGGCGTCGGCACCCTGCTGCTGTCCCGGCCCCCGACCAACACGCTCTCCCGTCAGGTGTGCCGCGAGATCACGACGGCGGCAGCCGACCTCAGTGCTCGGGACGACGTCACGGCGGTCATCGTGTTCGGCGGGCACGAGACCTTCTCCGCAGGCGACGACCTGCCCGAACGCCGCAGCCTCACGGCCGAGGAGTCGGCGGTCGCCGTCGACGTCCTGCGCACCGCGGTCGACGCGGTGGCCGCGATCACCAAGCCCACCGTGGCCGCCGTCACCGGTTACGCGCTGGGCGGCGGGCTCACCCTGGCGCTGGCCGCGGACTGGCGGATCAGCGGTGACAACGCCAAGTTCGGTGCCACCGAGATCCTCGACGGGCTGGTCGCCTCCAACGGTGCGTCGGCCAGGCTGTCGCGCGCCGTGGGGGAGAGCAAGGCCAAGGACCTGGTGTTCACCGGCCGGTTCGTCGACGCCAGGGAGGCACTGGCGATCGGGCTGATCGACGAGATGGTGGCTCCCGACCACGTCTACGACGCCGCGCTGCGCTGGGCCGGTCGGTTCGCCGGCTCGCCCCGGGCAGCGCTGGCCGCCGCGAAGGCAGCGTTCGCGTCCGACCGCTAGGCCGTTAGGCTGCCCTTCATGACGAGCACAAATCAGGCTCCCAACCCGCACGCCACCGCGGCGGAGGTCGAGGCCGCCCGCCACGACACCAAGCTGGCCCAGGTCCTGTACCACGACTGGGAGGCCGAGAGCTACGACGACAAGTGGTCGATCTCGTATGACCAGCGCTGCGTGGAGTACGCCCGCAGCCGCTTCGACGCGATCGTGCCCGAGCAGGTCCAACATGAACTGCCCTACGACAGGGCTTTGGAGCTCGGCTGCGGTACTGGCTTCTTCCTGCTCAACCTCATCCAGTCCGGCGTTGCGCGGCGTGGATCGGTGACCGACCTGTCGCCCGGCATGGTGAAGGTCGCCACCCGCAATGGCCAGTCGCTGGGCCTCGACATCGACGGCCGCGTCGCCGACGCCGAGGGCATCCCCTACGAGGACGACAGCTTCGACCTGGTAGTCGGGCACGCCGTGCTGCACCACATCCCCGACGTCGAGCTGTCGCTGCGCGAAGTGGTGCGGGTGCTCAAGCCCGGCGGCAGGTTCGTCTTCGCCGGTGAACCCACCACCGTCGGCAACGCCTACGCGCGCCGGCTCGCGGACCTCACCTGGAAGACGACGGTCGCGGCGATGAAGCTGCCTGGACTGAGCAGCTGGCGCCGCCCGCAGGCCGAACT
This sequence comes from Mycobacterium sp., assembly GCA_029256565.1. Classification (GTDB taxonomy): domain Bacteria; phylum Actinomycetota; class Actinomycetes; order Mycobacteriales; family Mycobacteriaceae; genus Mycobacterium. The sequence continues at coordinate 2,073 of JAQSXQ010000434.1, read as the reverse complement.
CGACGAGAACTCCCGGGCCGCCGCGCTGGAATGGATCGTCGACCTGCACACGTTCGATCCGGCCGACCTCGAGACGATGGCACGCAACGCCGGCGCGGTCGAGGTCGACACCGCCACCGACGAGTTCACCGCGGCGATGCTGGGCTGGCCGGTCCGGACGTTCGAGTCCACGGTGCCGCCGGGCAAACTCGGCTGGGGCTGGGCGAAATTCGCCTTCGGTGGTTGGACGACGCTGAGCTGGGTGGACGAGACCCTGTGGCGTCACGTCGTGCCCAAGGGCTGGTTCTACAACGTCATGATCACCGGGGTCAAGCCGTCCTAGACGGCGCCGGTGCTCCACTTCACGCTCGACGACGTCGCCTACCTCAGCGGTGACGACGGCCGCGCGGCGCTCGAGGCGGTGTCCTCGCTCGGGTTGACCGACGCCACCCGCGTCGCCGACATCGGTTCGGTACGAACGCGTTTCGGCGACCGCACGGCAGTCCTGGTCGAGACGGTGCTGCTGCGCAGGCGTGCGGCGGCCAAGTTCTCCGAGCCCGGCGCGTGGCTGTTGACCGACGAGGCGATGCAGCAGGCCACCCCGGAACCCGTTGCCGCACATCGTGCTTCCCGGCTGGCGGGGGCCGTGGTGCACGACGTGACGTGCTCGGTCGGCGCCGAACTGGCGGCGCTGAGCGCGACGGCGGCGATGGTCGTCGGCAGCGACGTCGACCCGGTCCGGCTGGCGATGGCGCGGCACAACGTCCCCGGGGTGCCGGTGCTGCGCGCCGACGCGCTCGCGCCGGTGACGCGGTCGGCGGTCGTGGTGGCCGACCCCGCCCGCCGCAGCGGCGGGCGACGGCGATTCGATCCGCGCGACTACACGCCAGCACTGGACAGTCTGCTCGAGGTCTACGCCGGCCGTGACCTCGCCGTGAAGTGCGCTCCCGGAATCGATTTCGACCAACTCGCCCGGCTCGGCTTCCGCGGCGAGATCGAGGTGACCTCCCTGGCGGGCGGTGTGCGCGAGGCGTGCCTGTGGTCGGGCGCGCTCGCAAGCGCAGGCGTCACCCGCCGGGCCACGGTGCTCGACCGCCCCGGACTCGGCACCGAGACCGTCACCGATGCCGAGCCCGACGACTGCCCCGTCGCCCCGGCGGGTCGGTGGATCGTCGACCCCGACGGCGCCGTGGTGCGCGCAGGGCTGGTGCGGCACTACGCCGCACGACACGGCCTGTGGCAGCTCGACCCGGACATCGCCTACCTGTCCGGTGACACGCTGCCGCCCGGCGTCCGCGGATTCGAGGTGCTCGACCAGATCGACTTCAACGAACGGCGGCTGCGGCAAGCGCTTTCGGCGCACGACGTCGGTGCCGTCGAGATCCTGGTCCGCGGTGTCGACGTCGACCCGGACGCGCTGCGGCCCCGGCTGCGGTTGCGGGGCACCCGGCGGCTGTCGGTGGTCATCACCAGGCTCGGAACGGGCCGCGACAGCAGGGCGGTCGCGTACGTGTGTAGGCCGACGCACTGAAACCGCAGGTATCGTGGCGTCGTGATCATGAAGCCCGCACTGGCCGCGGCGGCAGTCGTCCTGGCGTCCGGGCTGTGGACCCCGGCCGTCGCCTCGGCGGCCCCGGCGACGGTCCCGGCCGTGCCCACCTGCGCGGATCTCTCGGGCGTCCTCGACGCAGGGCAGATCTGCCGCATCCAGGCCACCGACCCCGCGTACTCGCTCACGGTCAGCTACCCGGTGGACTATCCCGACCAGGCGGCGGTCGTCGACTACGTGCAGCAGACCCGCGACGGGTTCCTCAACGTGGCCAACGCACCCGGCCCCCACGAGATGCCGTACGAGTTGGACACGACCGCCACCCGGTATGGCTCACGCGCCACGCAGGGCGTCGTGCTGAAGACGTTCCAGGACGTCGGCGGCGCGCATCCGCAGACGTACTACGAATCGTTCACCTGGGATCAGGCGCTGCGGCGGCCGGTCACCGTCGACGACCTGTTCCGGCCGGGCACCGACCCGTTCCCGGTGATCCTGCCGATCGTCACCAGCGAGCTGGAGAAGCAGTCCGGTCAGCCGGTCGAGAT
>JAQSXQ010000433.1 GCA_029256565.1 Mycobacterium sp. | reverse complement strand
GGACGGGTAACCACGGTCGCCATGTCGCTGGCGGCGGGTCTCGTATTGGGTTGTGCTGCGGCGCTGTTCGCGTCGAACGCGACACGGCGCATCGACACGGACTACGACCTCGTCGACAAGGTCGGGATCGAACCGCTCGACGTGCTTCCCGCGCCTGGCGACACGGCGCACGCGGGTACCCGTGCCGTTCGGGTGCAGCACCTGCTGAACCTCCTGGTGCGCGACGCCGACGGCCGTCCCGTGACCGTGGCGGTGGCGCCCGCGGGCACGGGCCGTGCTGCACACGACCTGGCCGAGGACATCGCGAGACAACGCGCCGCCCAGGGCGAGCGGACCGTGCTCGTACAGGCCGATCTTCGCGACGGCGGCGACAAGCGGCCCGGCCTGGCCGAACTGCTCGCGTCCGGGACGCCCTCGGAAATCGACTTCATGGTGGAGAACCCGACCGACGACCTCGACGTCGTCCGCCCCGGCACCACGAACGGCGACCCGTACGAGTTGTTCGACAGGGCAGCCGTGCAGGGGGTGCTGACCAGCCTTCGCGAACGGGCCCGCTTCATCGTCGTCAGTACGCCGTCGATGTCGCGAGCCGGGGAGGCACAGGTGCTCGGCGACCTGAGCGACTCGGTGTTGCTGGTCGTCGAGGAGGGCACCTCGCTGACCGACGTCCAGGAATCGATCCGCACCGTCGCGCAGGTCGACGGGCGACTGGTCGGCGTCGTGCTCGTCGAGCGCACCGCTCGGGGCCGGTCCTGATGGTCGACACCGCGCTACCCACGGGTGAACCGGAAACCCGCGGCCGGTCGCAGTGGACGATCCGCCTCGTCCTCGCGGCGCTCTTGGGCGTCGCCGCGGCCGCCGCCGTTGCAGGCGCCGGACTCTCGGGCGGATTCGCCGGAACGGCCCTGACCATCGCCGTCGCCGTGCCGCTGGTCGTCGTTGGTCTGCGCAGCCCGCTGTGGGCCGTCATCCTGTTGCTCGTCACGCTTCTGATGCGTCTGGCGCTGCCCAGCGTCGGGGCCGACCCGTTCCTCGCCGCGTTCGCATTGTTGGTGGTGTCCTTCGGTGCCTGGTGGGCGGCGAATCGCCGGCATCGTCTCAAGCTGGGTGGCATCGAGATCGCGATGCTGCTCTACGTGGCGTGGAACGTGTTCTCCATCCTCGGCAGCCACGAACTGCCCGCACTGGTGGATCCCGAACTCACCGATCAACTCTCGCTGTGGCGCTACCTGCTGATCGGCACGGTGATCCCGTTCGCCGTGTACTTCGTCGCCCGTTCGGCGATCACGACGCTGGCCGCGGTGCGGACACTGCTCGTCGCGTCGCTGGCCTTCGCGTCGTACTCCGCCGCGGTGAGCATCATGCAGTTCACCGGCCCCCGGGCGCTGGTGTGGCCACGCTACGTCGTCGATGCGCCGAACTACACCGAGCGCGCCAATGGACTGCTGAATCAGCCTGGCGCCAACGGCGTCGTGCTCATCATCGGCTACGCCGTCGCCGTTCTGCTCGCCAGCACACTGCCCCATCCCCGCTGGCGCCGGCTGCTGCTGTGGGCCGTCGCGGCCGCGTGCACGTACGCCATCTACCTCACCCACACCCGAGCGGTGTACTTCGGCTTCGTGGTGGTCGTCGTCATCGGCGCAACCATGGCCAAGGGCATCCGCAGGCCCTACCTGGTGACGCTGGGGCTGCTGGCGGCAGGGGTCGCCGCCAACTGGCAGTCGTTGTCCAGTTCGGACCGGGAGCAGGGCGGCATCGCGTCCACCAACGAGGTCTTCGATCGCCTCAACGCCGACGCGACCGCGCTGTGGGCGTTCGCCGAGAAGCCCTGGTTCGGTTGGGGTCTGGGCCGATTCCTCGCGGTCAACACGTTCCACCACCAGCGCGCGTCGGAAGACGTGCCGTGGATCCGAGGACTCGGGGTGGCGTCGCACTTCAACGAGCTGGGGATCCTTGCCGAACTCGGCATCGTCGGCCTGCTGATGTGGTTGGCCGTCCTCGGCCTGATCTTCGGTGCGCTGGTCCGGGGCATCCGTGCGATGCCCACCGAGGGTCTGCTCGGCAGGCCCCTCGCGCTCACCGCGCTGATGGGCCTGACCGCGCTGACAATCCTCGGCCTCTTCGCCGACCTACGCCTGCTTGACTATCCGAACGCCCTGGCGTTCGCCCTCGTGGGCATGGCGGTGGGTGTGATCGATCGCTGCCGCGGGACGGCGGAGCAGCAGTACGTCCGCATTCCGCGGGCGAGGTTCTGACACCAGGGTCAGGCCCTCGCGGGGCCGGACCACGTCGGCGAACACCATGTCGTAGAACTTGATCAGATTGCGGCGCGAATTCTCCCAGGAGAGCGCCGTTTCGACGCGGGCCCGACCCAACGCACCCATCGCGGCGCGCTTGTCCGGATCGTCGAGCAGCTCGTCGATGGCCACGGCGAACGCCGCCTCGTCGTTGGCGGGAACGTACACGGCCGACTCCCCTGCCGACACCCGTGCCTCGACGAGGTCGAACGACACCAGCGGTGCGGACATCGCCATGTACTCGACGACCTTGTTCATCGTGGACACGTCGTTCAGCGGGTTCTTCGGATCCGGCGACAGGCAGACGTCGGCGGTGGACAGGCAGCGCTGCACGAACTCGTCCGGAACCCGGCCGGTGAACTCGACCATCTCGGAGATCCCGAGTTCGGCGGCGAGCAGCACCATGTCGTCGAGCATGTCGCCGCCGCCCATGAACACGAAGTGGATGTCCTTGCGTCCGAGCGTGTCCCGCAGGTGCGAGATCGACCGCAGTGCGTAGTCGACACCGTCCTGGGGGCCCATGACGCCGAGGTAGGCACCGAGGTAGCGCTTGCCCTTGCGCAGGTCGGCATCGGCCGGACGCCGGACGAATCGGGACAGGTCCGGCGCGCTCCTGACCACTGCGACCCGTTCGGGTGCCATCTTGCCGCGGTCGATGGCAACCCGACGATAGCTCTCATTCGTGGAGATCACGGCGTCGGCCGCGGCGAACGTGATGCGCTCGACGAGCAACGTCATGCGGTACAGCCACTTGCCGCCGGTGGCGAAGCGCGACAGGAACAGTTCGGGGCACAGGTCGTGCTGGTCGAACACGAACCGGGTGCCGCCGAGCACCCTGAGCATCAGGGCCACGATGAAGAAGATGTCGGGTGGGTTGCACGCGTGCACGACGTCGATGGGGCCGCTGCGCCGGACCTTGAGCGCCAACCGGATCGTGTGGAACAGCGCGAGTCCGTATTCGCGGACGTAGCCGATCGGACCACCGCTGGCCGCCTGCAGGGGATACCGCAGGATGCGCACGCCGTCGATGACGGCTTCCGCCTCGACGTCCTGCTTGGTGCCCTTGGGGCAGATGACGGTCACCTGGTGGCCGGCGTCGACCAACGCCCTGCTCTCCTGCCACACCCG
>JAQSXQ010000432.1 GCA_029256565.1 Mycobacterium sp. | reverse complement strand
GATCGCGCGCCGCGGCATGCGGACGTCGATGCGCTACAAGGTGCCACCGATGCCGTTCAGCATGTCGGCATCCGAGGCCGCCAAACTCGTCGACGTGGTGCCCGGCGTCCGGGCCGTGCACGACGTGGCGCTGCCTGCGGGCCGCGGCCGGGTGTTCAACGCGGCGCTGTGGGCGATCCAGCGGATACCGCTGTTCGACCCGGTGCGGCCGGCGTTCACCCTCCTCGAATTCGGCTAGCCGAACGCCGCTTCGACGTACTTGAGCGCCGCTGCCTTGTCCACGCCGAGGGAGCGGGCGGCAGCCGCGTAGGCGTGAGCCGCGCTGGCCATCGCCGAGTCGGCGGGATCGGCCCTGGCCACGAAGGTGCCGAATCTTCCCCTGGTCTCGACGATGCCCGCGGACTCCAGCTCCCGGTAGGCGCGCGCGACGGTGTTCACCGCCATCGACAATTGCGTGGCGAGTTCGCGCACGGTGGGCAGCCGCGTCCCCGGCGTCAGCCTGCCCTCCCGAACGCCCTCGATGATCTGTACCCGCAATTGATCGAACAGAGGTCTCGCAGCCTGCGGATCGACGCGAACCCATTCCCCCAAATCGGTCACCTGCACAGTATGGCCAACAACGGCTACTTTGGTGAACGTGCAAGTGACCGTGCTCAGCGGAGCCGGCATTTCGGCCGAGAGTGGAGTGCCGACGTTCCGCGACGTCGAGACCGGACTGTGGGCGAAAGTCGACCCGTACGAAATCTCCAGCACCGACGGGTGGCAGCGTCATCCGGAGAAGGTGTGGGCCTGGTATCTGTGGCGCCACTACATGATGAAGGCGGTCGCGCCCAACGACGGCCATCGCGCCGTCGCGGCCTGGCAGGACTACGCCGAGGTGCACGTCGTGACCCAGAACGTCGACGACCTCCACGAACGCGCGGGTAGTCAGCGGGTGCACCACCTGCATGGCAGCCTCTTCGAATTCCGTTGCGCCCGTTGCGATGCCGCCTACGACGGCGAACTCCCCGCCATGCCAGCGCCGGTCGAGACGGTCAACCCGCCCAGGTGTGCGTGCGGCGGCATGATCCGGCCGAACGTGGTGTGGTTCGGCGAAGCGCTGCCGTCGGAGGCGTGGGACCGGTCGGTGGAGGCCGTCGCCAACGCCGACGTGGCGATCGTCGTCGGGACCTCGGCGGTCGTCTACCCCGCCGCGGGCCTGCCGGAGATGGCGCTGGCCAACGGGGTCCCGGTGATCGAGGTGAACCCCGAGGCCACCGCGCTGTCGGCGTCCGCCACGCTCAGCCTGCGCGAGACCGCCGCCACCGCGCTGCCGACGCTGCTGCAGCGCCTGCCCGCACTGCTCGGCTGACGCCCGCTCCTAGGCCGGCCTGACCGCGCGGCCGATGGCCGCCTCCGATACCGGCGCAGGCACCCACGGCGGCAGCACCCACTCGCGGCGGGTTTCGGCCACCTCGAAGCCCGCGGCGACGATCGACTGCTCGGTGTGCCGGTGGGTGTGGCAGTTCCCGAGGAGGCGCGGCCACACCGTCGCGTCGGCCACGCGCTGCAACCGCGAGCGCATGCCCGTGCCAGCGACGTGCTCGAGGTAGCGCAGCTCGCCGCCGGGCCGCAGCATCGAGAACAATTGCCGCAGAACGGCATCGGGGTCGGCCACCGAGCACAGGACCAGCGAGCACACCACGGCGTCGAACGGCTCGGCGCCCGCATACCGTTCGACCGTCTCGGTGGAGACGGTGACGGGCACCGGCGCCGTGGCCGCGGCCTCGCGGGCCAGGGCGGCGAGCCGCACCTCGGGTTCGACGGCGACCACCTCGGTGACCGTCGTCGGGTAGAGCGCGAAGTTGGTGCCGGTTCCCGCGCCGACCTCCAGGACGCGCCCGGTCATGCCGAGGAGGTTCTCCCGGCGCAGCCGCACGATCGACTCGGGTTCGCGGGTCGACATCCGCGCCCAGATCTTCGCGAAGAACGGATTGTCGACGGTGTCAGTCATCTGCCAGCCCCTTCAGGAACTCGACGGCGTGCTGCGGCTCGGTGTCGGTGCCGACCGTCCCCAACAGGATCCGCCCGAAGCACGCCGAGCGCAGCACCCGGTCGGCGAACGCCTCGGCGTCGCCGAACGGCATGTGGGGCCGCGCGATCAGCAGCGCAGCCACCCCGTGGGCGACCGTCAACAGCTCGAGGCCCATGACCGTGGCGTCCCCGGGCGGGTAGACGCCCTCGTCGACGAGAGCCTGCACCGTGTCCCGCAGGTGCACGAAGGCCGAGCTGTTCAGCGTCGCCTCGACGTCGCTGCCCGGCATCGGATCGCCCATCGTGGCGATGCGGTACAGCTCCGGATTGTCCAGCGCGAAGCGTACGTAGGCCATGCCCTGTGCGCGGAGTCGTTCGATGGTCGTCGGCTGGTCGGCGGCGAGCCGCTGCATCACCACGTCGAGTCGTTCGAAGTACCGCGCACACACGGCGTCGAGCAGGGCGTCCTTGTCGGCGAAGTGCAGGTAGATCGACGGCGGCGTGACGCCCACCCGGTGGGCCACCGCGCGGATCGAGACGGCCTTGGCGTGCCCGGTCTCCAGCAGGAGGTCGGTGGTCGCGTCGAGGATCTCCTCGCGCAGCTGGTCTCCCGACCCGCGTGGCGCGCGCCGTCGCTTGAGGTGTTCGACGGTCACGTCCCGCGGCCTTCGGTGGCATCGACCAGGCGATGGCGCCCCACGGCGACCTCTGGTCCGGATTCGCTGATCCCGATGCGCTGATGTAGCCGGGTCAGTGGCTTCGGCGCCCACCAGTTCCAGCCACCCATGAGGTGCATGAACGACGGCACCAGCAGCATGCGCACCAGCGTCGCGTCGACGAGGATGGCGAGGGTCAGTCCGACGCCGAACATTCGCATGAACGACACCTGCGCGGCGATCAGCGCGGCGAACGAGATCGACATGACGAGCGCGGCCGCGGTGATGACGCGGCCGGTGCGGGCCAGACCCATCGCGACGGCTTCGTCGTTGACGGCGCGGGCCTCGACGCGCGTCAGCGTCGCGGGCCCGTCGGCGCGCATCTTCAGCCAGTACTCCCGGATCCGCGCGACCAGGAACACCTCGTAGTCCATCGACAACCCGAACGCGATGCAGAACAGCAGCACGGGCATGTTCGCCACCAGGGTTCCGGTGGGCGTCGTGCCGAATGCGCTCAGGTGACCCTCCTGGAAGATCCACACCAGCGCACCGAACGCCGCACCCAGCGACAGGACGTTGAGCACGATCGCCTTCAACGGGAGCACCACGCTGCCGGTCAGGAGGAACAGCAGCCCGAAGGTGATGACCGCGATCAGACCGAGCACCAGCGGCAGCCGCTCGGTGATGGCATCGACGCTGTCCCTGTTGATCTGGGCCACGCCGGCGAGCTGCACGGCACGCCCGTCGGGGCCTGCGAC
>JAQSXQ010000431.1 GCA_029256565.1 Mycobacterium sp. | reverse complement strand
CGAGCAGCGTGATGCATTCGGTTGGGCCCTCGGCGTCCTCGTGGTGGACGATCTTCATCCTTGGGTTGAGCGATTCCAGCATGTCGATGGCGGCGTTGGCCGCGTCGACCCGCGGACCGTCGCGGAAGGTCTCCGGAGTGGGCGGCGGGACACTGTCGGACGCCTCCCAGCGCAGCAGGGCCCGGTTGCCGGGATCGCGGTCGAGCAGCTGACTCAGGAATGTCGTACCCGCCCTGAACATGCCAATGACGATCAGCGGCGCGTCGATGCGTTCCCGGGTGGCGTCGGGATGGCGTCGGTGCCAGTCGGTGATCTTCAGCCTGTTCGTCAGCGCCCCGATGACGTTCTGCTGCAACGCGAAGGAGCCGAGTTCGTGCAGCCGTGCCTCGTCGTCGGCCGAGGCGCACAGGACCGTCAGACCCTCGACGAAGTCGTTCGAGCCGAAGTCGTCGCTGCCTGCCGCCTCGATCGCGGCCGTGATCATGGCGTCGACGTTCAGTTCTGGCACGGGCGGGCCTACCCGTGCTCGATCGCGACGACCGTGCGGCCCATCGTGCGGCGCCGATCGTGGTCGTGCAGTGCGCCGGCGACCTCGTCCATGCCGATCCGGCGGCCGACGACGGGGCGGATGGCCCCGGTCGCCAGCAGGTCGAGCAGCGCGGCGTGCACGTCACGACCCACCTCCGCGGGGAACATGTTGAGGCCGAATCTGCGGAACTCGACGGGCAGTTCGCCGTATCCGAGGATCACCCCGAGCACCGAGATGTTGCCCATGGAGACCTTGCGCAGCGGACGGCCGGTCAGACCCGACTGGGGGTCGTCGTTGAAGCCGACGGGAAGGTACCGGCCCTCCCTGGCCATGCAGGTCCAGACGATCTCGGTCTGGTCGCCGCCGACGAGGTCCACGGCGACGTCGGCGCCGCGGTTGGAGGTGCGCGCGTTGACCTCGTCGAAGAGGTCGGCGGAGGTTCGGTCGATCGCGGAGGCGCCGAGTTCCTCGCAGAGACGGGTCTTCTCGGGTCCGCCCGCCACCGCGATGACGTGGGCGCCCGCCGCGACGCCGAGCTGGATCACTGCTGTCCCGACGGCGCTCGCCCCGCCCACGACGAGAAGAGTCTCGCCGGGTGCCAGACGCGCGCGCCGGTGCAGCGCGAGGTAACCCACGTGGAACGGGAGCGTGAATGCGGCGGCTTCGACGTCGTCCAGCTCGGGTGGTGCGGCGAAGGTGCCGGTCACCGGAGCGATGGCGTATTCGGCCATGCCTCCGAGTGATTGCGTGGTCATGGCCACGACGCGACGGCCCAGCCATTCGGTGGCCCCTTCGCCGGCGGCGTCGACCACACCGCAGACGTCCATGCCGAGGGTGAATGGGATCTGACCCATGACACTTGCGACGGTGCCGCGGCACCTCGCGATGTCCCCGAAGTTGAGTGACGCCGCGGAGACGGCTATCCGGACTTCGCCGGGCCCCGGCTCTGGAACCGGAACGGATTGCACCTCAAGGGCTTCCGCGGGTTCACCATGGCGTACGACGCGAACAGCCTTCAACCGTCGACCTCCTGCCGTCGAGTGCACCGATGCACCCGGCAGTGACGCTAATAAGCAGGGGTGCTTATGTCAATGGTGTCGGGGCCGTCATCGCCGCGGTGGCCATGGCGACCAGGTTCTGGACGAAGGGCTCGTGGCCCAGCTGCGGTCGGCCGTCCCGGCTGCGCCGCTCCAACAGCCGGGCGCGGTCGGCGATGGCCCGGAGGATGAACATCACCATCAACGAGAAGCGCTCCGTGCGAAGCGCATCGGTGATCTCGCCCGTTCGCTCGACGAGCAGCGCGAACACGTCGTTCCCGCCGGTGCGGGCGAGTACGGCCTGCAGCTCCTCGCCGAACTGAGCCGAATCCTCACCGGTCAGCTCGGCGATGATCAGCAGGCAGCAGCGCCCTCGCCAGCCGCTGTCCGCCAACTCGGCTGCGGGACGCACGAGTGCCTCGACCACGGGGGCCAGGCCTTCCTCGCGCCTGGCGACCGCCAGCAGGTCGCTCTCGCGGCGTGCCAGGAAATCGGCATGCCGGTCGATGACGGCGCAGAGAATGCCGTCGCGGGAACCGAAGTGGTACCGCAGCGCCGCCCGATTCCGTTGACCCGCTTGCCGCGTGATGTCGATCAGCGAAGCGTTGAACACCCCGTCGCGCGCGAACGCCTTGGCCGCGCTGTCGAGCAGCTGGTCCTTCGTCGCGGACGAATCGGGTGGCACTCGTCAGATCCTAGGCCGGGGGCGAACGCGGCTGGAGGGAAGCAGCAGCGGACCGCGCCACATTCCGATGCGAGTGTCCATCTCGCGCACGGGCTGTTGGGCCGTGGTCTACCGGCGTAGCGTTGAACCCATCGGTTGAAGGCAGCGGGAGCGTTTGGGTTTGCGGTCCGCGCTGAGCATTCGTGACGAGTGATCGGTCAATAACCGCACCAGCGATACCCGGGTGCATGGTCGAAGGCGAAACCTCGAATGCTCACCCCCCCCGTGACGCGCTGCAAGGATTGCTTCCCGTGCGCAGCCTGTCTGCGAATAGACCACCTGCTGCGCCAGACGATGGCCCTGAGGCGGCAGTCCGTCGATGTCCAAGAGCGGAGTCGCGCGTTGCGGGAGCATTCTCTCGCGATGCGTGAGCTACGTCGGTTGCGAATCAGGCTGGAGGACAAACCTCGTGGACGACGGAATGCGCTGCATGCGTGCTGACCGCCGCTGAAGCCGTCGACTCAGGTCCCCCGATCGGTGGCCTCGTTTCGCGAAGGCAGCCGTGGCCGCCGGCGTCCGCAGCATGCTCTCCTTTCAACTGCTCACCCATGACGGCCGGGTCTGCGCCTTGAACGTGTTCGGTCTGGACCCGCATTGCTTCGGTCCCGAGGACGAAACGGTGTGCGCCATGTTCGCCACGCACGCGGCACTGGCTCTCATCGCCGACACCAAGCATGGGCAGTTCCAGTCGGCCTTGGCCAGTCGAGATCTGATCGGTCAAGCGAAGGGACGCATCATGGAGCGCTTCGACGTCGACGCGGTCCGCGCCTTCGAATTGCTCAAGAGGCTCTCTCAGACCTCGAATACCCGCCTCGTCGAGGTGGCCGCTCAGATCGTGGCACGGGGTACCGGTGCGGGCACGACCCGATGAGTCGGGTGGTACCCGTCCGTTCCTAGGTCGGGTCAGGCACGCGCCGTGCCCTGGCGGCGGAGAACGCATCGACTAGTTCGGGGATCTCCCGAAGATGCCTGCGGAGTACCTCGACGCTTGCGTCGGCGTCGTTGCGATCCAGGGCGGCGACGAGTTCGCGATGCTCGCGTTCGATGGTCGCCAACCGAGAGGGTGCCTCGACGAGAGTGCGGGTTCCGAGCCGAACCTGACGCGGCTGCAGCGCGTCGTAGAGTTCCGCGATCACCGCATTGCCCTGGTG
>JAQSXQ010000430.1 GCA_029256565.1 Mycobacterium sp. | reverse complement strand
TCGTCCTCGACCTCCCGGTGCACGGCGACTCACGCGGCTGGTTCAAGGAGAACTGGCAGCGCGAGAAGATGACCGCTTCCGGCATCGATCTGCCCGATTTCGGGCCTGTGCAGAACAACATCTCGTTCAACGACGCCGTCGGCACGACCCGCGGCATCCACGCCGAGCCCTGGGACAAGTACGTCTCGGTCGCCACCGGTCGGATCTTCGGCGCCTGGGTCGATCTCCGCGAAGGCCCGACGTTCGGCGCGGCCTACACGACCGAACTCGACCCCTCACGCGCGATCTTCGTCCCGCGCGGCGTCGGCAACTCCTATCAGACGCTCGAGCCCGACACCGCGTACACATACCTCGTGAACGACCATTGGTCGCCCGATGCGACCTACACGTTCCTGAACCTCGCCGACGAGACCGCCGCGATCAAGTGGCCGATCCCCCTCGACCAGGTCGAGATCAGCGCGAAGCCTCGACCAGGTCGAGATCAGCGCGAAGGACAAGAACCACCCGCGACTTGCAGACGTGGTTCCGATGCCGCCCAAGCGCATCCTGGTGACGGGCGCGAATGGGCAGCTCGGCCGCGCACTGCGCGCCGAGTTCGGCGATCACACGTGGATGGAATATGCGGGCCGTGACGAACTCGACCTGACCTCGCCCGACCTCGCCTCCGCACGCCGGTGGCGCGACTACAGCACGATCATCAACGCCGCGGCGTACACAAAGGTCGACCTCGCCGAGACACCCGAGGGGCGCGTCGACGCGTGGGCGGCCAACGTCACCGCGGTCGCCGCGCTCGCGCGCATCGCGACGGCGAACGGCATCACGCTCGTGCACGTCTCGAGCGACTACGTGTTCGACGGGACGAAGGACGGCGCCTACACCGAAGATGACCCGGTGTCGCCGCTCGGCGTGTACGGACAGACGAAGGCCGCCGGGGATGCCGTCGTGTCCGTCGTGCCGCGTCACTACATCGTGCGCACCAGCTGGGTGATCGGCGATGGCAACAACTTCGTCCGCACGATGGCGTCCCTCGCCGAGCGCGGCATCGATCCGAAGGTCGTCGACGACCAGATCGGGCGCCTGACGTTCACCGACGACATCGCGCGCGGCATCCGGCACCTCATCGAGACGCAGGCAGCTTTCGGTATCTACAACCTGTCATCCGCCGGCGAGCCGGCGAGCTGGTTCGATATCGCCTGCGAGGTGTTTCGCGCGACTGGCTACGACGATTCTCGGGTGACGGGCGTGAGCACGGACGCCTACTTCGGGGCGGCGACCGCGCCGGTCTCACCTCGCCCCCGCAACAGCGTGCTCGAGCAGACGAAGATCAAGCGAACCAATTTGGAGGCGCCAGAGATGTCGACCGCGCTCTCCCGTTATCTCAACGCTCGCTGAATCCTTCGGCTCACCGGAATCCCCTCCCGCGCGAGCCGAAGGCCCTGCTTAGGGCACAGCGACCGAGCGGCAACCGAGCGCGGTCTTGACTCCAGTGGCGGTCACCGCAGAGACGCACGCCCGCTGCGTTCCCTGCGGCGCGTCGACGGTTCCCGAGAATCCGTGCGACGCCCCCGCCACCGGGTACGCTGCAGCCACATCCGCGCGTTGCTGGTTCGCGGGGAGCACGGTCGTACGGCCGGCCACCTCGACTTGCACGGAGATCGCGTTTCGGGGCACCTCGGGATCGAAAGCCCAGCCCCGCACGCTAATGCCGCGCGCTGTGCCTTCCACACCGTCCAAGTGGCCCGTGGCTCCCGGAACCACGACGTCACGGCAGCCGAGCAGCGGATTATCGCCCGTCGGAGCGTTGATGCCGTACACGCAGACTCGGTGTCGGCCTGAATCGACGGTCAGCAGCGCGTCGAACCCACGGTTCGTGTCGTGCGCGAACAGGTGGTCCTTCAGATCGGGCCGGCTGCGATCAGCGGAGACCGTGGAGACATGAGCACCGTCGACGTACAGGTGCATCGTCACCGGGGCGAGCGTGTCGGGGTCGACCGCCCAACCAGCGACGCGCACCTTGCCGGAGGACATGGCCACGGAGTCGAGATAGCCGACCGGGGGGCCGCTCCGCGGTGGCCAGGAACGGCAGCCGAGGAAGGTGTCGTCGCCGAGCCCCGCGTTGTTCACCGCCGTCGCGCAAACCGTGGCGGCGCCTCCGGGCGGCGCGGCCAACTTCACGTCGAAGCCGGTTCGCGGCCCCGCCCACGAGTATGCCTGCCTCACGTCAGGACGCTCATCGTTAGCGGTCACCGACGCTGTCTGCGAGCCGATCGTGAAGCGCACCTCAATAGGGTCCTGTGTGTCGGGGTCGGCCGCCCAGCCGCGAACGCGGACGCCGCCAACCTCGCTTTCGGCCAGGTCGAAGCTTCCGACCGGCGGAACGGTGGGGATGCGAACGACTTCAGCTGTCCGGCAGCGCGTCAGCGTCGTCGCCTTTCTTGTGGCGCTGTCGATAGCGCGGACGCACACGTCGTATGTGCCGTACGGAACCGTCGCCGAAACCCGGAACCCATGATTCGACCCATAAATGGGATAAGCGTCCCCGATGTCGGAACGAGCGATATTCGCCCGCTCGCCGGCGACCTGCCCATTGATCGTCAACTCAACGTCGATAGGGGCCGTCGTGTCGGGGTCGATCGCCCAACCGGTCGCGGTCACGACCCGGTCCTTGACCGCCACCTCATCGAGGTGGCCGATCGGCGAGCGTCCTCGTTCGGAGACCGGCCCCACCGTCACGCTCCGGCAACCAAAACCCGCGTTGTCTCCGACGGGTACATTGATGCCGAAGATGCAAATCCGCCGCTCCCCCGCCGCAAGCGGCACCGTGATGTCGTAACCTCTGTCGAGGCTGTGAGCGAATAGCGAACCGCTCAGGTCCGGTCGGTTGATGTTCGCGCGCGCTTCGCGCACGAACTTGCCATCGACGTAGACGTGCATGACGACTGGGTCCAGCGTGTCTGGATCGACCGCCCACCCCGTCACGGTCGCGCCGCCCTCCACAGCCCGCACGTCGTCGAGGTAGCCCACAGGCGGGCCGGTGCGCGGCGTGTACGTGCGGCACCCGAGGTTCTTGGTGGACCCTGCGCCGGCGGCGTTGGGCACGGAGATGCATACCGTCGTCGCACCCCCCGGCGAGACCGGGAGCTTCGTATCGAAACCAGTGGCGCGCTGGAGATGGGGATAGGCACCGCGAACGTCGTCTCGGATCCCGTCTGCGCGGACTGTGAAGGTCTCCGAGCCGATCGTCACCTTCACATCGATCGACGACGACGTGTCGGGATCGGCCCCCCAGCCCCGCACGCGCACGCCGCCGACCTCCGCCTCGACCGAGTCGAAGCTCCCCACGGGGTCGGGAGACGATCGCGTCGAGCCGAACCAGTCGGTGAAGTAGTTGTAGAAGTTGCGGTTGCCGTAGGCCGAACACCCGTCTCCCTCGCCATAGCCCGCCGCCAGGGCTGCGGCGTTCGGCTGGTACGGCGTGTAGTAGTACAGATTCGCTGTGGCCTGGTTTGCGATGTAAACCGGCGACGAACCACAGTTCACATCAGGGCTGTAGCGCACGTTCCAGGTCTTGCCAGGCGCGTACCAGGTGAAGTACTGGCTGGTACCGGGAGGGTTCGCGTATCGCTTGAGCTGCCAAGCCGCACCGAAGACCTGATTGAAAAAACCGTAGTAACGCGTATCGCACGCTGCGGTGTCAGGGCACCCCTGCCCCATTGCGATCCGGTAGCGCGCGGCACTCGGCGACGAGTGAGTGACGAGGCCCTGCTCCTTCTGCAGCATCACGATGAGCACACGCGGATTGATGCCGCACGCCTGAGCGACCTTGTAGATGATGCGCGACGCACGCTCGTTCGACGCACCCTGGTAGGCACCGCACATCGCGTCAGCCGCAATCGTTCGCGAGGT
>JAQSXQ010000429.1 GCA_029256565.1 Mycobacterium sp. | reverse complement strand
CCCGCCTCGAACATCTTGCGGGCGTAGTGCAGTTCGGCAGCGCCGCGCTCCACGTACCGCCCGGCGGACTCGCGCACCAACGTCGACAGGTCAGTGATGTTCACCATGCCGTCAGCCTATGTGACGCGCGTCGCGCCGAGGCCGGATCCGTGACCCATTCCTGGCCGTTGCGCGCCTACCATGGCGACATGGCGAACGCGCTGTCCCTGGACGTCGGCGGGCGCACGCTGAAGATCACCAATCCGGACAAGGTGGTCTTTCCCGGCCAGGATGGCGACGCCGGCGTCACCAAGCTCGACCTGATCCAGTACTACCTGTCGGTGGCCGACGGGGCGCTGCGCGGGGTCGCGGGCCGACCGATGATCCTGAAGCGCTTCGTCAAGGGCATCACCGAAGAGGCGGTCTTCCAGAAACGTGCTCCCGAGAACCGGCCGGACTGGATCGACGTCGCGGAGTTGAAGTACGCCTCGGGCACCTCGGCCAAGGAGGCCGTGCTGCGCGAACCGGCCGGCCTGGTGTGGGCGGTCAACCTCGGCTGCGTCGACCTCAACCCGCACCCCGTGCAGGCCGAGGACCTCGAGCACCCCGACGAGCTGCGCGTCGACCTCGACCCGATGCCGGGCGTCGAGTGGCCCCAGATCGTCGACGTCGCCCTGGTCGCCCGCGACGTACTCGCCGACTTCGGCCTCACCGCCTGGCCCAAGACCTCCGGGTCGAAGGGCTTCCACGTGTACGCGCGGATCGCGCCGCACTGGCCCTACAAGCAGGTGCGCCTTGCGGCGGAGACCATCGCCCGCGAGGTGGAACTGCGCGCGCCGGACCTGGCCACCAGCCGATGGTGGAAGGAGGAGCGCGAGGGCGTGTTCGTCGACTTCAACCAGAACGCCAAGGACCGGACCGTCGCGTCGGCCTACTCGGTGCGCTCGCGACCCGACGCCAGGGTATCCACCCCGTTGCGGTGGGACGAGGTCCCCACCTGCAGGCCCGAGGAGTTCACCGTTCGCACGGTGCCTGACCGCTACGCCGACCTCGGCGATCCGTGGGAGGGCATGGACGACGCACCCGGCGGCCTCGACCAACTGCTCGAACGCGCGAAGGAACTCGGCCCGGCCGAGAAGGCGCCGCGCGGCGCGCGGCGCGCCAACGGCGCAGGCGGTCGAGTCTCACCCATGCCGCTCATCGAGATCGCCCGCACCAAGACCAAGGACGAGGCGATGGCGGCGTTGGAGACGTGGAAGGGCAAATACCCCGGGGCCGCCGAACGGCTGAAACCGGTCGACGTCCTCGTCGACGGCATGCGGGGGCCCAGTTCGATCTGGTACCGCATCAGGATCAACCTCCAGCACGTACCCGAGGACGAGCGGCCACCACAGGAGGCCCTGCTCGCCGACTACTCGCCGTGGGAGAAGTACAGCGGTCCGCAGGGACGGCCCCGATCCGGGCGGCGCGGGAGTTCTTAGCAACTGTTTAGTGCTGACTCCCCAGTACCTTAACTTCGCCCCATAACTTCGGTACTACGTCGAAGACCTCTTCGGCCGAGCATCGAAGGGAGACTGGCCATGGGCATCACCACCCACGTTCCGGCTTCGAAATCCCCGTTCCGGTATGGCAACCCGACGATCGACTGCAAGGGCGCGGAAGTCCACACCCTGTGCAGGCAGATGGCCTCGGTCATGTCCATCACCGGTGCCGTCGATGCGACCAACGTCGGCTGCCTCGTCGACCGTGCTCTGCACTGCGTCATCCCCGAGAAGGCGTTCATCCTCGACCTCAGTGGCGTGGAGTCGTTCGCCAAGGCGGGCGTCGAACTGCTCGACGCGATCGACCAGGCCTGCTACGACGCAGGCGTCGAGTGGTCACTGGTGGCCGACGAGGAACTGGCCCGCGTCCTGCGCTCGCATGCGCAGGATCCGCAGCTACCCATCACCCGCTCCGTTCCCGAAGCGCTGCACCACTTCTCGGACGTCGCCGACGAGCGTCGACGACTCCTCCCCATCCTCACCAAGTCCGCTTAGTCGAGAAGGATAGAAACCATGTTGCTCGACGTTCGTTGGTTGGCCCATCTGCTGCGCGGTCGGCGCAGGCACCACGCGGCCGTAGGCCACGCACACCCGTAGTCAGTTCACCAGCGACGCGACGGCGATCGCGATGGGGGTGTCCCCACCGATCACCTCGAACGTGACTCCCGCGGTCCCGTCGTCGTCGACCACCGCTGCCAGCACGGCAGCCACGTCGCTGCGGGTGATGCTGCCGCGACCCGTCTTCTCGGCCACCGTCACCTGACCCGTTGCCGGCTCGTCGGTCAACAGGCCGGGCCGGACGATGGTCGTGGCCAGTTCGCGTCGACCCAGGACGTCCCGGTCTGCTGCGGCCTTGGCCCGCAGGTAGGCCGAGAACACCGCGTCGTCGCCGTCACCTTCTGGCGCCTCGTCGGCACCCATCGCAGACACCATCACGTAGCGGCGCACGCCCGCGGCGATCGCCGCGTCGGCCAGCAGCACGGCTGCGGCCCGATCCACGGTGTCCTTTCGCTCCGCACCGCTACCGGGGCCTGCGCCTGCGGCGAACACGACGGCATCGGCACCGCGCAGGTGCTCGGCGACCTCGTCGACCCCCGCGTTCTCGAGGTCCACCACGACTGCGCGCGCACCGTTGGCTTCGAGGTCAGACGCCTGATCGGGGTTGCGGATCAGGCCCGCAACCGAGTCGCCCCGGTCGCTCAGCAGGCGCTCGAGGTGCAGGGCGATCTTGCCGTGCCCGCCGGCGATGACCACGTGCTTGTTCACCCGTCCCACAGTAGGCCCGGTCATCAGGTGGCCGATGAGCCAGTCGGCCCGTGGGGTGAGAAGACACCCGTGTTCGACACGGAGTCCGTGATCAGCAGCGCCGTGAACCCGACCGCGAGGGCCACCAGGCACACCACGACGCACATCAGTGCCGTTCCCAGGAACTCGCCGAAGTCACGCTTGGTCATCGTCATCATGATCAGTGCAACCGCGGGGGGCCCCGTTTAATGCCGGTTTCAGGTCGTCACGATGCGAAGACCTGGGAGTCGTCCGCGAAGGCCTTGAATTCCAGGGCGTTGCCCGCGGGATCCAGCAGGAACATGGTCCACTGCTCCCCCGCCTGGCCTTCGAAGCGGACGTAGGGCTCGATCACGAACTCGACGTCCGCGGTGCGCAGCCGCTCCGCGAGGTCGTGGAAGTCCGCGACGGTGAGGATCAGTCCGAAGTGCGGCACCGGAACGTCGTGGCCGTCGACGGGATTGTGGATCGGCCGCACCCGACCCGGCGCCAGGTGCGTGACGAACTGATGGCCCTTCAGGTTCCAGTCCACCCACGACTCCGAGCTGCGGCCCTGCTCGAGCCCGAGCACCTCCCCGTAGAAGTGGCGCGCGGCAGCCAGATCGTCGACCGGCATGGCCAGGTGGAACCTTGGGATCG
>JAQSXQ010000428.1 GCA_029256565.1 Mycobacterium sp. | reverse complement strand
TGCGCGGCGGCTCAGGCTCACCGACTCCAGCTGTTCGAGCGTCTCCCGCCACTTCTCCAGACCAGTGTCAGATGGCTTGTTGCGCAACGAGTTCACCCACGACAGCAGCTTCGCGCCGATGCCCTCGATCTGCTGCGGGTTGGCCGCAACCGACTGCGCGAGCAACAGCAGGGCGACGAACCCACCGAGCGTGAAGATCAGCGACAGCGGATTCTTGCTCGCGCCGAGCAGGAACGCGCCACCGAGGCCAAGGAGCGCAAGGCCGACGGCCTGCAGCACGCCGGACATGACGAGCTGCCAGGACGCCACCACGGGCGAGGCGCCCCACATGCGCTGCTGCCGGTAGATGAACGTCGCCGAGAGCACCGGCCCGCCCGGCATCGTCGTGGACAACGCGTTGCCCGCGTAGAAGGCGGCCTCCGAGCGCCACTGCCGGACCTGGACGCCAGCCGACCGCAGCAGCGTCCGCTGGATCTGGGCGAAGCTGTGCATCGACGCCATGGCGGCCACCACGCACGCGAGCACCCACCGCGGGTCCGCGGTCAGGATGCTCTTCCACGCCTTCGCGAGCTGGTCCCACACCAGGACGATCTCGACCGTCAGCACGATCGCCGCGAGGGCGATGAGCACCCAGCGCAGCCACCAGTACTTTCCGCGCGGGCGGCTCTCCTGAGGAGCGTCGCCGGCCGGCGCGTCGTACGACACGCCCTACAGGGTAACGGCGGGTTGTCCAGCTCAAAGCGTCCCGCGTCGGGGCGAGTCCACTGGTTACGCTTCCGCCATGTCACGGGGTGCGTCGGGCGGGTTCTCGGTGGATTCGGCGGCGGACGCGGCGGTGCACCCGCTGGTCCGCAAGACCGCCGCCTGGTCGTGGCGGGTGCTGGTGATCCTCGGTGCGCTGCTCGCGCTGCTGTGGGTGGTCTCGCGGCTCGAGTTGATCGTGGTGCCGGTGCTGCTGGCCACGATGGTGGCGGCGATGCTGATGCCTGTCGTCGACGGCCTCGACCGGCGGGGTTTCAACCGCGGTGCCGCGGTGGCGGTGGTCCTGCTGACCGGGATCGTCGTGGTCGGCGGGCTGCTCACGTTCGTCGTCAGCCAGTTCATCGCGGGTGCGCCAGCCCTCGTCGAGCAGGTCACCCGCAGCATCACCAACTTCCGGCAGGCGCTGTCGAGCGGTGTGTTCGCCCACTTCAGCAACGACCAGGTGCGCAGTGCGTCCGACGCGGCCATCCAGGCGCTGAAGGACAACCAGGCCAAGCTCACCAGCGGGGCGTTCTCCACGGCAGGCACCATCGCCGAGATCGTCACCGGCGCGCTGCTGGTGTTCTTCACGCTGGTGTTCCTGCTGCACGGTGGCCGCAACATCTTCGCGTTCGTCTCGCTGATCTTCCCGACGACCGAACGGGCCTGGCCATCATGAGCATCCCGCTGGCGCTGCCGCTGGCGTCGCTGGTGTTCCTCGGCGCGTTCATCCCGCTGGTCGGTGCGGTGCTCACCGGAGGTCTGGCGGTCATCGTCGCGCTGATCGCCAAGGGCTGGGTCTACGCCCTGATCACGTTCGGTCTGATCATCGCCGTGCAGCAACTCGAGGCGCACGTGCTGCAGCCGCTGGTGATGGGCCGCGCCGTGTCCATCCATCCGCTGGCAGTGGTGCTGGCGATCGCCACCGGCGGCGTGCTGGCAGGCATCGTGGGGGCGCTGCTCGCCGTGCCCATCGTCGCGTTCCTCAACAGCGCGGTGCGGGTGCTGCTGGCTGCCGACCCGGCCGCCGAGGAGGCGATCCTCGTGGCCGAGTCGGGCCCACCGATCATGGCCGACGCCGACGACGTCGAACGGGAACCGCCGAGCGGCTAGATCCGGCCCTCGCGCCGCAGCAGGTCGGCTGCGCTCATGCCACCGCCACGGCGCTTGCGCTCGTCCTCCGCCGCCGCCTCGCGCGTGTCGATCTTCTCGGTCGACTCGGGGTCCTGCTTGCGCTGTGCGGGTATCGCGGTCGTCGGCTCGTCCCGCTCGGGCTGAGGGGCCCGCTGCTCGGGCATCGTCCGCGTGGGTTCGGCCGACGGCTGCGCCGGAGCGCCGCCACGGAGTTCACCCAGCCACGACTCGATCTCGCGATTCGAGCGGGCAGGCTCGGCCCGGCGCGACGGCGTCGGAACCGCGGGCGGTGCCTGTGGCGTGCCTGCCCTGGCGGGGTCGACGCGCGGCGTGCGCGTGGTCGGAGCGTCGACCGGCGGTTCCGTCGGCGCGGCGAAGCGCGTCGTCGGAGCCTCACCGGACGTTGCCCCCGCGCCTGCGGGCGTCGGGATGCGCGTGGTGCCGGTCGCCGACGGCGGGTTCACCCGTGGCGGGGCAGGCGGCACCGGAGGAATCCGGCCACCGCGTGACGGACCGGGGGGCAGCGGCGGACGCGGCGGCACCGGGGTGCCACCACCACTGCCACCGCCGTCGGGGTGTCCGGGATCGTGCGGCGGTCGCTGCCGCACGGGGGCACCGGCACCGACCAGGGCCTCGTCCGGCTCGCGCTCGCGCACGGTCGGCCGCTTGCGCTCGTCGGGCAGCTCGGTCTCGCCGAGGCCGAGCCGCTCCTGCAGGCGCTTCATCCAGCGCGGCGCCCACCAGCAGTCGTCGCCGAGCATCTTCATGATCGCGGGCACCAGGAACATTCGGACGACGGTCGCGTCGAGGAGCAACGCGAGCAGCAGACCGAACGCCAGGTACTTCATCATCACCAGGTCGGAGAACACGAACGCACCTGCGACGACCGCGAGGACCAGGGCCGCGCCGGTGATCAGCCGGCCCGTGGTCGCGGTACCGATGCGGATGGCCTCGGCCGTCGACATCCCGCGCGCTCTGGCCTCCACCATGCGGGACACCAGGAACACCTCGTAGTCGGTCGACAGGCCCCAGATGACCGCGATGATCAGGCCGATCATCGGCGCCATCAGCGGCTGCGGCGTGTAGTTCATCAGCCCGGACCCGTGGCCCTCGACGAACATCCAGGTGAGGACGCCCATCGTCGAACCGAGGGTGAGCGCGCTCATCAACGCGGCCTTGATCGGCAGCACCACGGACCCGAACGCCAGGAACATCAGGATGGTCGTGGTCGTGATGAGCAGCAGGCCCATCAGCGGCAGCTTGTCGAACAGGCTGTGGATGGAGTCCTGCTCCAGCGCAGGCGTGCCACCCACCGACACGGTGATGCCGCGCGGCGGCGGGATGGCCCGCAGCTCGTCGATCTTGTCGGCGGCGTCGGCCCGGTTCACCAGGCCGTTCTGGATCACCCGGGTGTCCGGGTTCTTCGAGGCGCCGTCGAGGTAGGACCGTTCCTGCCACATCTTGGTCGGGTCGTCCTCGGGCTCGATGAACCCGGGGATGGTCATGGCCTTGGCGCGGACCTCGGCGATCTGCTGGTCGGTGACCGGTTCGCCGTTGTCGCTCTCGAGCACCATGGTCAGCGGTTCGGTGCGGAACCCGGGGAAGGTCCGGTCGAACTGCTCCTGGGCCTGACGGACCGAGTTGTCCGGCGGCAGGTACTTCTCGCTGATGCCTGCGAGCGCGAGCTGGCCCAGCGGGATGATGAGGATGATCATGAAGATCACGATCGGCGCGGCGAAGGCGACCGGCCGCTTCATGACGCGGTTGACGAGCTTGCCCCAGAAGCCCTTCTCGACCTCGGCGCGCGTCTTGTTCTTCTGCGTCTTCTCGGCGAGCCAGTGCAGCCACCACACGATGGGCTTGCGGGCCAGCGGCACGTACCGCGCCAGTGCCAGGCCGAACGTCACCACCACGAGGAAGATGACGATGCCCATCAGCATCCAGTAGACGGCGGTGCCGATGACGTCGGCGTCGCGCAGCGCGATCACGCCGTAGGCCATCGCGCCGTACAGCGCGGTGTAGCCGATGACCTGACCGATGAGGGCGAGGTTGGCGCCCTGCTCGCCGGTCTGCTTGATCCGCTTGCGGGCGATGTGGCCGAGTGCGATGCCGACGGGCGGCACCAGCAGACCCAGCGGTATCGACGCCAGCGCGAAGGTGTTGGTCTTCTGCACCGAGGGATCGCCGGAGACGGGGTCCGGCTCGGCGAACTTGATCAACGTCTTGACGCCCAGCGCGTCGACGCGCGGGCCGAGGATCGCCAGCGCGGCTGCGAGCACGGTGATCGACAGGATCGCCGCGATCATGACCGAGGCGATGATCGCGTAGGTGATCGACTTCAGGAAGCCCTGTGGGAACAGCAGCAGCGGAACCGACGAGGCGACGAGGATCACCGCGGAGAACATGACGGTGCGGCCGGAGGTCATCACCGTGCGGCGTACTGCCGCTTCGGTGTCGTAACCCTCGGCGAGTTCCTCTCGGAACCGGCTGACCATGAACAAGCCGTAGTCGACGGCGATGCCCAGGCCCATGAGCGTCACCACCGGCTGGGCGAAGAAGTGCACGGGGATGAACTCGGCGGCCAGCCGCATGACGCCGAGCGCACCGGCGATCGTCAGACCGCCGATGATGCCGGGCAGCGCGGCGGCGATGACGCCGCCGAACACGAAGAACAGCACGACGCAGACCAGCGGGATCGCGGCGACCTCGGCGCGCTTCTGGTCCTCGCCGATGGTGCCGGTCAGTTCACTGGCCAGGGGCTGCAGGCCTGCCTGCTGAACTTCGATGCCATCGATGTTCAGGGCTTCCTTGACGGTCTTGCCGTCCTCGCCGACGTTCTTGTTGTAGTTGTTCAGGATCGCGTCGTCGTTGTCGCCCTTGAGCTGCACCGACATGAAGGCGCGCTGCTTGTCCTCGTCGGCCATGTTCTTGAGCAGTTCGGGGCTCTTGAAGTAGCCGATGGTCCGCAGGACCTGGTCGGGGTG
>JAQSXQ010000427.1 GCA_029256565.1 Mycobacterium sp. | reverse complement strand
TGATCGATGACGTGATGTACAACCTGGACGATGCTGAACATGTCGACGTGACCGAGGACAGTTAGGTCTAGTCAGTTTTGTCGGTCTGGCCACCCAAGTCGGGTGACCGAAACTGTCACCTGATCGCGCAGCAGACCCGTTCGCGTCTGCTGATGGGTCATTCATGGTCTTGAATTCGCGCTTGTGGGAACGTTGTTGCGAGCAGCGAGATCAGTTCATGAGCGATGTTTTCGTCAATCTGGATTGACTGGCTGCTCTTAGGCTTTGACTGGCGTAGGTCAGATCCGAATGTGCTCAGGTGGAGTAGCACACTGCCGTCATCCTGACGGATTACGTTGTAGAAACAGTCCACCTCCGATTCATGCGGGCGAATTGCCTGGGTGCCTTTCGCGAGCGAACGTACTCGTGCCATCTCACAACACTAGCGGCGGCACAAGCTCGGCGGCTCAGTTCGGCTCGTCGACTTCGGCTGGGGTGTCCTGCCGACGCACCTTGCTCTTCTCTCGCGACCGGCCGAAGAACCCGCTGATCCGATCGATACCCTCACTCGCCGCGCCCAGCGCCAGCGTCGCCGCACCACTGGCGGCCTCAAGGCCCTTGGTGGCCGTGTCACCCACGAGATCGACTGCAGCACTGGCGCCTTCAAATGCGGTCGGCGCCTTGAACTCCGACCATTCCTGCAACTGTGCCCGCCGCGCTTTGGCGAACCGGTCCAGATCTTCACGCAACGCAGGCAAGCTTCGATCCAGATTGCCCACGGACCAGAAGCGCAACCCGTCGATGGCCTCGGTTTTCGCGACCGCCTCAAAGATGTCCCGAGCTCGTTGAAAGAGTGCTCCGTCTTCGGCGAGTTGGCGAGCCAGTAGGTCGCGGGCGTCGTCGAGAACCTGTTGAAGGTGCTGCGGCTGTGTGGTTTCGACTCGGGCAATTCGCAGCCGCTGCCATTTGAACAATGACTCTTGCGCGACGACAAGCAGGCTGAGAGTCTCGCCGAGCTGGTTGTTGTCGACTGCGTTGACGATGAACTCGGCGCGATCCTGGATGGGCTTGGTCGGGTCGAAGGATTTCAGCGTGCGATCGGCATGGTGGCGAAGCTGCTCGACGGTGCGATTCAGCGCCGGCCCGATTCCGGCGATCGCGTCCCAGTCCGCATCGGAGAATGACCCGTGCCGATCGAGATAAACGACCATCCGGTCCACGGTGACGCGGTCACCGAGGACGTCACCGGACCTATTGGCATGAGCCAGGCGCAAGACTTCCTCGACCTTGCCCTCGACACGTCGAACGGACTCTTCGACTTCGGCGATGGCAGATTTGAGCGCGAGCTGCACCGCCACCATTTGCAACGACATCATCCGGGCAGGGGTCAGGTTGGCACTCTTCCATTGCAGCTGGCTGACGAACTTCTTGTCCGCGCCACGGGTCATCATCCGGTAGAAGCCATCAGTGCCAGGAATCAGCTGGCCCTTCTGGATCGCCTTGACGCTGTCCGGGTGCAGCTGCACGAACTTGGCCGACTGCCCCAAGAACGACGCCGCGCCTGCCGCGAGCCCGGCTGTGTTGCCGAGTGATGCTCTATCCACGCCCGAGACGTCGACCGCGTGCCCTACGACGCCACGGATTCGCTCGACGTACGCCTCAACTTCCGTCGGATCGCCCGCGACCAGAAGCCCCTCAGCTTGGATCGAAACGGCGATCTCACCGGAGGGCTGAATGACGGCGGGAAGCGTGCCAGGCTCACCCTCGGTGAGCGCCGGGGTCGTCGGATCAAGATCGTCGGCCAACATGGTCTCCTTTTGCTCGCGCCCGCAGTGTAGGCGACTGCACGACGCTCGGGGAGCGGCTGCCAAGTGTTTGCGTGACACGAGCGGCGGGGGCTTGTCGGTGTCCTCTGCCATCCTGGTCGGCTCGCCTCCGCGGGCACACGACCCCGACGGATCGGATGCCTTGAATGAACGACTGCCCGAGATTGTCGCCCGCCCCAGCGCTAGCTGCGCTAATCTTCGCCGGTACGATGCTCAGCAAATTAGCGTTCGCGACGATATTCATGGGGGGCCGTGGCCGTATGGCTGACATTGTTCCGTCGTGCTCGCGAAGGCCGGCCCGCGAAGCGCAACTGGCCCACAATCCGCAAGACGCCCTGAATGCCGAGGTGTGAGAAGTGAACAACGTTGACCGTCATCAACTCATCGGACAGACGCTGACCACGCTGGCCGGCGGATTGTCGCCGTTCGTCACGCAGGTGCTCAACCGCGTCACCCCGCCCGGCACCGACTGGGCCGAATTGTTGCGAGCAAAGGACGCCGCCAATGGCCGCGGCGGCGGGGACTACCAGAGCCGTGACGTCGCCCTGATGCTGCGCGCCATGACCGAACGGCTCGGCGAGCTCGGCTACCCGTTCACCCGCGCGATGCCGCGGCAGGCCGAGATCTACGCCAAGGAGATGCGCGAGGTCCGCAACAAGTGGGCCCACACCGGTGAGTTCAGCGAGACCGAGACCTACCGGGCGATCGACTCCGCAGAACTTTTGCTGCGCGCCATCGGCGCCGCCGAGGCCGCCGAGCGGGTCCACAAACTCAAGGCCGCGGTCGCCCCCGTCGCAGTCACCCCGTCACCGACCCTGCAGACAACAGCGCCGACCCCTGAGCCTGTCCCGGGTCCCGCACCCGACGCCCCGCGCATCGACATCTCCGCCATCGCCGACCTCAGCTACGCGATGGCCCACTGCCGCATCCCTGTCATCGACCACATCACCGTCGACAACACCGGCGGCGACCGGCAGGGCGCGGTCGTCGAGGTCGACGTCGTCAGCGCCGAGGGCTCGCACGGCGGGCCCGCCGAGATCCACCTCGACCTGCTGGCCCACCAACCGACCACGCTGCAGACCGTCGACCTCAAACTCGACCCCGCATCGATGTGGAGCGTCGACGAGGCCCGCCCCGGCGACATCCGCGTCGTCCTGCGCGACAGCACCGGCGAGGTCCTCGCTGAGGCCGCCAAGGAGGTCACCATCCTGGCGGCCAACCAGTGGAAGGCCACCCCGCCGCAACTGGCCCTGGAGATCCTGGCCGCCTACATCCAACCCAATGCCGCTGCCATCGCGCCGCTGCTGATCGAGGTCTCCGACCGGCTCGGCGCCGCCACCGGCAACTCGTCACTCGATGGCTACCAGAGCGAGGACCCCGAACGCGTCGACGCGATCGCCCGCGCGGTCTTCGACGCCGTGAAGGCCCGCGATATCCGCTACGCCGAGCCGCCCGCCAGCTGGGGCGATATCGGGCAGAAGGTCCGCACCCCGGCCGAGGTCTTCGACGGCCGCCTCGGCACCTGCCTGGACACCACCCTGGCGCTTGCCGCCGTCCTGGAACAGTGCGGCATCAACTCGACCATCTGGCTGCTGCGCGGCCACGCCTTCCTCGGCTACTGGCGCATCGACGGCGCGCTCGCCTCGGTGTCGACCACCGAACCGG
>JAQSXQ010000426.1 GCA_029256565.1 Mycobacterium sp. | reverse complement strand
CCCGCCGACCTCGACGAGCGGACCGAGCGCCTCGTGGAGCGGATCGCGGCGATGCCGGTCAACCAGCTGATCATGGCGAAGCTCGCGCTCAACACCGCTCTGCTGCAACAGGGCATCGCCACCAGCAGGATGGTCAGCACCGTCTTCGACGGCGTGGCCCGGCACACCCCCGAAGGGCACGAGTTCGTCGCCCGGGCACGCGAACACGGCTTCCGCGATGCCGTGCGGGGTCGCGACGAGCCCTACGGCGACGCGGGACGCCGCACCTCCGGGGTATGACCGATGTCGCCGCCGCGCAGGGACCACGCCCCTCGCGCGCGGACGCGTCGACGGCGCTGGCTCGCATGACCGCCCGATCGGTGGTGCTGAGCGTCCTCCTGGGAGCCCACCCCGCATCGGCATCGGCGGCCGAACTCATCCGCCTCACAACGGACTTCGGGATCCGCGAGTCGACGCTGCGGGTGGCGCTGACCCGGATGGTCGGGGCCGGTGACCTGATCCGGTCGGCCGACGGCTACCGGCTGTCGTCGCGCCTGCTGGCACGGCAACGGCGACAGGACGATGCGTTGGACCCGAAGCCCGGGCCGTGGGACGGGACGTGGACCACCGTCGTCGTCACCAGCGTGGGTACCGATGCCCGCAACCGGGCGGCACTGCGGACCGCGCTGTGCGAGATGCGGTTCGGGGAACTGCGGGAGGGCGTCTGGATGCGTCCGGCGAACCTCGATCTGGCGGTGCCCGACGCGCTGCGTGACCGGGTGCGCGTGCTGACGGCGCGGGACGACGATCCCGCCGACCTCGCCGGCCGCCTGTGGAACCTGTCGGGCTGGTCGGCGACGGGGCACCGGCTGCTCGACGAGTTGCGCTGTGCAACAGCCGTACCCGGCCGCTTCACCGCTGCGGCCGGCATCGTGCGTCACCTGCTGACCGACCCCGTGCTGCCCGACGAGCTGCTGCCTGCCGACTGGCCCGGCGCCGCACTGCGGTCCGCGTACTTCGACTTCGCCGCCGATCTGACGGCGCGACGCGATGACACCGAGCTGATGGAGGCGACATGAGTGGTCCGGCGGGCAGGAGCGCAGCAGAAGGTAGAGGCGGCGTGCGGGTCGAGCGCAACGGCCCGGTGACCACGGTGATCATGAACCGGCCTGCGGCACGCAACGCCGTGAACGGACCTGCGGCCGCCGAGTTGTACGCCGCGTTCGACGAGTTCGATCGCGACGACGATGCCTCCGTCGCCGTCCTGTGGGGTGACAACGGAACCTTCTGCGCGGGAGCCGATCTCAAGGCGTTCGGAACACCGGACATGAACCCGGCGCACCGCACCGGTCCCGGCCCGATGGGACCGACCCGGATGGTGCTGTCCAAGCCGGTGATCGCGGCGGTCAGCGGGTTTGCCGTGGCCGGCCAGAGCCGGGCAATGGACCTGATCCTCACCGGCCGCGCGGTCGGTGCGCAGGAGGCGCTGCAGATGGGTCTCGCCAACCGGGTCGTCGGCAAGGGCGACGCGCGCCGCGCAGCCGAGGAGTTGGCGGCCGAACTCGCCGCGCTGCCTCAGCTGTGCATGAGGTCCGATCGGCTGTCGGCGATGGGGCAGTGGGGGATGTCCGAGGCCGAGGCCATCGACACCGAGTTCGCCAGCCTGTCCCGGGTCTCGTCCGAATCACTAGCTGGTGCACGGCGTTTCGCCGACGGCGCCGGGCGGCACGGCACTCAAGCGTGACCGCGTGGGCTCAGCCCTTGTCGACCTTGTTGCCCGACCCGCGGTCCTCGACCTTCGGCTCACCCTCGCGGTAGCTGACCGTGTTGTTGAGGCCGACGACGGTGAGGCTGTCGTCGACCCGGTCGAACGTGATCTTGTTGTCCGCCCCGCCGATGTTCACGCTGGCGCAGGTGCCCTTGACGGTGAGGGTGTTGTTGGACCCACCGACGTTGAGCGACTTGCCATCCGAGCAGTCGATGTCCGCCGTGGTGCCGAACGATCCGTAGTTGATGGTGTTGCCGATCTCGACCTGCGCGCCCGAGCTGCCTGCAGATCCGGAGGGGGAGTTCGAGTCGCTGCTGTTGGCGCCGCAGCCGGTGAGTCCCCAGGCCGCGGCGGTGATGCTCAGCGCTGCGATCAGGATCCGGGAGTGGGCGCGCATGCAGTCCCTCGCTTCGTCGTCGGCGGCGTCAATTCGACGCCGCCCCAAGACTACGCGGGGACGCGGTCGATCCGGTTGGTCATGCCGAGTTCGCGGCCGCGGTCCCAGACCTTCGGTGCGCCGGTGCGGTAGTACACCGTCTGATCGAACCCGTAGACCGTGATGTCGTTGACGACGTTGTCGGCGATGACGGTGTTCGAAGACCCCTGCACCGAGACGCCCCAGCACGAACCCTTCGCGGTGATGAAGTTGCTGGTGCCCACGATGATCAACGCCGCGTCGTTGCAGTCGATGGTCTGGGAGATGCCCTGCCCGGTGATGTGGGTGTCACCGTTCTTCGCCGCGGCCGCCGGCGCACCGGCAATCAGCCCCGAGGCCACCGTCACCGAGACCGCGGTCATCGCGGCCGCGAGCGTGCCCGCCGACTTCGGCCCGCACGGCGCCTTGATGATCATGGTGCTCCCCTCGCCGACAGCGATTCCGATCGTCGCAGCCTACGTTGCCCGACCGCGCCCGCGTCAGTGGTTCGCAGCAACCAACCCGGGTCGACCGGTGAACCGAGCCGACGTCCAGGTGAACGGTTAGAGTCATTAGTTGGTCCACGCCACGGCGGCGACCGATGAACCGACCCCCGACCGAAGGACGCGTGACTCATGGCAGCTCGGTCGGAGGCTGTCTCCGCGGGCGGCCGCACGAAGAGTCCCACCAGAACCACCAAGCTGAGCCGCGACGCGATCGTCAACGCCGCCCTGACGTTCCTGGACCGCGAAGGCTGGGACGCACTCACCATCAACGCCCTGGCCAACCAGCTCGGCACCAAGGGACCGTCGCTCTACAACCACGTCCAGAGCCTCGACGACCTGCGGCGCACCGTTCGGATGCGCGTCATCGACGACATCATCGGCATGCTGAACAACGTCGGGCAGGGGCGCACCCGCGACGACGCCGTGGTCTCCATGGCCAGCGCCTACCGCAGCTACGCCCATCACCATCCGGGCCGCTATTCGGCGTTCACCCGGATGCCCCTGGGCGGTGACGATCCCGAGTACACCGCGGCCACCCGCGCCGCGGCCGGCCCGGTCATCGCCGTGCTCGTCTCCTATGGCCTCGACGGCGAGAACGCGTTCTACTCGGCGCTCGAGTTCTGGTCCGCGCTGCACGGTTTCGTGCTGTTGGAGATGACCGGAGTCATGGACGACATCGACACCGACGCGGTGTTCACCGACATGGTGCTGCGGCTGGCTGCAGGCATGGAGCGCCGATGAGCGCTTGCGCGAAGAGCAGAAGATCGCGATGAGCGCTTGCGTCAGCGCGTCGCCGCACGTCGGCCGGGAACGTCGTCTAACGTCGCTGACGTTCACCGTGACGCGGTGACCCGCCCGAACGAACGCCGGGTGACGGGTGCCCCAACTTCGACTTCGACGAAGTGGACCCATGTCACCTGCAGCGATGGCGCCATGGCGGCGCTTTGACCTGCGCCATGCGCGACGGGTATCGTGGACGCTCGTGCCTGGCCAAGGCGCTTGCGAATGAAGTAGTACCTGCAAGCACGCCTGCACGCCGGGCCAATTCGCATGTTCACCGCGCATCGAATCAATGATGCGCGCGAGCGCGCGACACGCCCGGTCGCGGGGGACGCGACAGGACTGAAACCGCAGTACAGAGACTTGAGCACCACCCGAATACAGCAAGCAGCATCACGGAGAGACACAGAAAGCCGGTACATGCCAACCATCAACCAGCTGGTCCGCAAGGGCCGCCGCGACAAGATCGCCAAGGTCAAGACCGCGGCCCTCAAGGGCAGCCCGCAGCGCCGCGGTGTGTGCACTCGCGTGTACACCACCACCCCGAAGAAGCCGAACTCGGCACTTCGCAAGGTGGCGCGCGTGAAGCTGACCAGCGCGGTCGAGGTCACCGCCTACATCCCGGGTGAGGGTCACAACCTGCAGGAGCACTCGATGGTGCTGGTGCGTGGTGGTCGTGTGAAGGACCTCCCCGGTGTGCGCTACAAGATCATCCGCGGCTCGCTCGACACCCAGGGTGTCAAGAACCGCAAGCAAGCCCGCAGCCGTTACGGCGCCAAGAAGGAGAAGAGCTAATGCCGCGCAAGGGGCCCGCGCCGAAGCGCCCGCTGGTCAACGACCCGGTCTACGGATCGCAGCTCGTCACCCAGCTCGTCAACAAGGTGCTGCTGGACGGGAAGAAATCCCTCGCCGAACGCATTGTCTATGGTGCGCTCGAACAAGCCCGTGAGAAGACCGGCACGGACCCCGTGGTGACGCTCAAGCGCGCCATGGACAACGTCAAGCCGGCACTCGAGGTTCGCAGCCGCCGCGTCGGTGGTGCCACCTACCAGGTGCCCGTCGAGGTCCGTCCGGAGCGTTCGACGACCCTCGCCCTGCGCTGGTTGGTCGGCTTCTCCAAGCAACGCCGCGAGAAGACCATGATCGAGCGCCTGGCGAACGAACTCCTCGACGCCAGCAATGGCCTCGGCGCCGCAGTCAAGCGCCGCGAGGACGTTCACAAGATGGCCGAGGCGAACCGGGCCTTCGCGCACTACCGCTGGTGATCTCCGGCCCGCGGTCGTGCTGACCGCAGGGCGCTACACACACCTAACTAGCAAGCGAAAGAGTGGGATTTAGCCGTGGCACAGGACGTGCTGACCGACCTCACGAAGGTCCGCAACATCGGCATCATGGCGCACATCGACGCCGGCAAGACGACGACGACCGAGCGCA
>JAQSXQ010000425.1 GCA_029256565.1 Mycobacterium sp. | reverse complement strand
GGGGAGGGTTTCGCCACGGCCGTGGCCAGGAAGATGGCCATGGAAGATCCCGCCGAACTGAACATCGCGCAGGCCAGCGAGTCGTCGATCGTCACGATCAGCCACAGCAGCGGATCCCGCGACGACGCCATCCGAACGGTCCAGACGGCCATCGACCTCTACGGCGAGGAACTCGAGCAGCGCGTCGACGAGCAGATGCGGATGATCTTGCCGAGGCTCGAACAGTGGCAGCAGCGCAACGCGGCAGAACCCACGCGGACACTGGAACTGCAGCGGGTGCGCGAGAGCATCGAATTGCAGGCAGCCGAGGCCAGCGACTTGCTCGTCGTGCAGCCACCCATCCCGAACGAGCCGAGTTCGGCGCAGTGGGTCATCGGGGTGTTCCTCGGTGCGCTCCTTGGCGGCTCGGGCGTCATGGCGGTCCTGCTTGCTCGGCGGCGTCGTTCGGGTCGCGGTTCGTTGGTCAAGACGGTGACCGATGGCGTCGACGGCGTGCTCTTGCCTGCGGTGGACCTCGACGTGCCTGCCCGCGACGACTGGGCCGACGACCACAGACGGCTGGCACGGACCCTCTATGCGCAGTGCCCCTCCCCCGGGCCGAGCCGCGTGGTCGTGGTGATCGGGGCATCGGAATCGTCCGGAGCGCCAGTCGTGGCGTCGCTGCTGGAGTTCGCTGCCGCCGAGAATCAGCCGCTCGCAGATGCGACGACCCCGTTGGGGCAGCACTCGCGGTCTGTCTCGGAGACGTCGCCGGCGACGCGGGTCGTCCTGGGAGGCGCCGTCGGTGACTCGACGCTGTCACCCGACGTCATCGGGTCCGCCACCGACATCGTGCTGGTGGCACGACTCGACGCCGACACGGTGCCGGCGGCCCTGGCGCTGCGATCGGCCACCGCGTCCAGTTCTGCGCCGGTGGTTGCGGTGTTCACGTATCGCCGCTCCCAGCGCCAGCGATTCGGGAGGCGGCGGGCGGGCACCGAACCCGCTGAGGCGCCACGGATTCCGGACGACGCAGGCGAACGGCCGACTTCCCGGTGACGTCCACGACCGCACCGGAACGGCTGGCCGGGTGGTCGGACCGTGCCTGAATCCCGGCACCTGCACACGGCCGTTCAGGTCGGCGCCGGCCTGGCGCTCAACGTGTTCCCGGCGATCTTCATCGCCATCTATGCACGCATCGCCCCCATCGAGACCCAGGGCTTTCTCGCGTTGGCCCTCGCCGTAGGCGTCTACGTCGCCCAGCTCTTCAACGCCTTCGTCGTGGAGGGTCGGTTGGCGACGCCGGACGCCGAGGGACCCCTGGGACTGCCGGCGTGGGTGGTGGCCGTCGCGCTCGCAGCCGCGGGACTGCTGGCGGTCGGGCCCGCGGTCGCGTCGTCGCCGGTGCTGATGGCCAGTTCCATCGGCATCATGACCGGCCTGCTGATGTCCCGCTCCATCGGCGTCGTCACCGGCGAGTGGAAGCGCGAGGGGCTCGGTGCCGGGGCGTTGATCGTCAGCAGCGTCGTGGCGCTGCTGCTGTCGTCCCAACAGAACCCGCATTGCGTACGGGTGCTCGCGCTCGGTGCGTTCCTGGCCGTGGTGGTGCGCTATCACCCCCGACGATCCATGCCGCACATGGGTTTCCCGCCGGACGTCCGGCGAGCCAGCTGGGTCACCGGCGAGACCGCCGTCGTGGGCGCGGTGCAACCCGCCATCACCTCGGTTCTGCTGGTCATGGTGGGGCCGGTGGCGTCGGTGACCTTCCGCGTCATCACGACGGTCGCCGGCGCGGTGGAACCGATCCTGGCGTACGGCAGGTATCGCCTGCTGGCACACGGTCATCGCGGCGAGCTCAAGGCGTTCGTCGCCGTGTTCGCCGTCGGCATGGCCGTGGTCCTGATCGCCGCGTTCGGCGGGCTCGGCAGCCTGGTCTTCGGACCTGCGTGGCATGCCGTGGGAGCAGTGGCGATGCTGCTGGGCTGTCTCTGGAAGGTCGTCACGCTGGTCTCCACCGTGCCGTTCGCGGCGCTCCGCAAGGCGGGTGAGACGGTGCTGGTGTTCTGGATTCGTGGAGCCAGCACGGTGGTCTACCTCGCGGTGAGCGTCGGCTTCCTGCTGGTGTGGGAGAACATCTCCGCGATCTTCCTCGCGTTCGTGGTGTCCGAGGCGATCACTGCCGTCGTCTACCACTTCGCCGCGGTCAGAGGGGCACCCGAGTATGCCGCGTCGTTCGGGTCTCGACGTGTTCGTGAACGGTTCGGCCGGTGACGACCGCGACGGCAGGCCTCGATCCCGTCGTGCGCGGCGCCGACGCACCGCGTCTGGCACCGGCATGGTTTCGGCCGGCGGTCTTCATCCTGGCCCCGGTCACCGCGTCGTTCCTCGCGTGGTGGGGTCTGGTCGCCACCCGCGAACTCGGGCTCGCTGGCTCGATGTCCGAAGCGCTGAACGGCTTTTCGACCCCTGCCAACGCCACCGGTAGAGGCATTGCCCTGCTCCTGCTGTGGTACGGCGCCATCGTGATGGTGTCGACGGTCGGCTTCTGGCTTGGCGCCCAGCGGACTCGCCCGCTGCTCGGCACCGAGCGGACCAACACCTCTTGGTTCGAGCGGCGGTACTTCTTCATCCTGCTGGCGGCCGGTGTGGTCGGCGTCGGCTACTCCTTCATGAGGGTGGGCGGCATCGCCGCGATCGTCGAATCGCTGAGCGAACAGACCGCCAACGACTTCAGCAATGCACTGTCGGGTTTCGCGGGTCCGCAGACGCTGCGCTACGCCACGATCCTGGCTGCTCCCATCGGCGTTCACCTCTGGCGCAAGAAGGTCATCGGGTGGCCCTACATGGTCGCCGCAGTCCTGCTGTTGGTCGCCAACGCGATGATCGCCTCGCGGCTTGCGCTGATGATGGCTTGCGCGGTCTACCTCGCCGCGTGGGTCAGGAGCCGGGAACCACGTCCGCAGACGAGCGGTTCGCGAGCGCGGGCGTGGGTGGCGGTGGCACTGATCGTGCTGACCGGTTTCGCGGTGTTGACGGCACTGAACTACTTCCGCAACGCGAACTACTACCGCGAAGCGGGCGTGTCGAACCCGGTGGCCATGAACCTGTATCAGACCGGGGCATACCTTGCCGTGCCTGCGCAGGTCCAGCTCGGCGTCTCCACGGCGGTGATGAGTGGCGCGTGGGAGAACCAGGGCGGTGCGGTGACGTCGCTGGACGCCATCCAGCCCACGTTCCTGCAATTCAACAAGGTGGCCAAGGACGACAGCTGGAAACAGGCGTCGGTGTATGGCTATTCGGTGTCGTTCGCCGGGAACTTCTTCACCAACTCGGTGTTCGCCGACATCTACTCCGAGTACGGGAGTTGGGGTTGGCTCTACACCATCGTGGCCTACGGTTTCGCCGGATACGCCTTCGCCCGAATATTCAGCTTCAGTCCGGTGATCGCCGCATCGTCGGGCGTGGTGGCGTATTGCTTCCTCGAGGTGTGGCGCGTG